>JAUYDP010000205.1 GCA_030691805.1 Dehalococcoidia bacterium
AGGGCCAGGATTACTGCAAGGGCCTCAGCACGGTTGGGAAGCTGGGCAGCAACGCAGTCGCCGGGCCGTACACCCAGCCCTGCCAGACCCAGGGCAAGCCTTTGAGACATAATGGCCAATTCCCTGAAGGTGGTCCTTTTCCGGGAGTCCACCACGGCGACTTTATCAGGATGCGCTCGCGCCGTGAGGTCAAAGCGCTCAGCTACCGTAAGGTCTCCCCAGTAGCCTTTCTCGGTGTACTCCCGGATGATCTCCGGGGTCAGGCGGGTCTGCATTGGCTCTATACAGGAACCCAACTCTTAGTAAGACCGCGCCTGGACACGCCTAGATATTGCCGGCTTGCCAGGATGATGTCCAAGTTCCTTTGAAATTCGCTCAGCCACCTCCTGCAATGAATGAGCGCAAGTTTGAAGGACCTTCAGGTTGAGCCGAGTAGCTGGCCCAGAGATGGTTATGGCTCCCAAGACTCGACCTGAGTCACTGAACACGGGTGCGGAAGCGCCGTTTACCCCCTTGACCCTTTCTCCAAAGCTGAATGCGATCCCACGCATCTTTATAGTAGCTAGCTCAGCTTCGAGAGCTTGTGAGTCCACGGGAACGGTTTCATTGTTATCGGGTGAGCTCACGATGCATGGCAATCCTGGCAGCTTTCTACCCCAAGAGTTCAGGCGTTCACCACCCCAGCGCCTACAATTTCTGCCGGCTGCACACGCTTTTCGCTGATAGTGAATGCGGTGATGGAGCCCAGCAGGCCGACGGCCGCCCCGACCAGGAATATGGAGTTGTAACTTCCGGTGAGGTCGAAAGTAAGTCCCCCCAGGTAGGAGCCGGCGGCGGAAGCCACCTCATGGGCCAGGAAGGTCATGCCAAAGATAGCCCCAACGGAGAAACGGCCGTACTTGTCGCCGATCATGGCCGAGGTCAACGCGCCGGTCCCCTTGGACATACCGAGGGCCAGGGCCACGATGGGGACGGCGGCGACACCCCCTACCAGGGCCAGGACGAGGAGCGAGAACCCTTTCATGAAGTAGAGGCCGGATAGTGGGTTCTTGCGTCCGACCCGATCCGATAGGGAAGCCACGGCGATGCTACCCACCAGGCCGATGGTCCCCGCGGCCGCGAGGAGATTGGCAGCCGCGGTCGCCGACATCCCCGCATCGAGGGAAAAGGGTATGAGGTGAGTATAGACCAGACCGCCCGTAAACCCGCAAACGCCGAAGGTCCCGAATAACTTCCAGAATGAGGGCGTCTTCATGGCCACCCGCATTGGGGTGAAATAGCTCTGGGCTTCAGTTGCCTGGCTCTTGATCCCGCCATCGGAGGGAGCCTTGTGCCCGGGATCGTTCCTGACCAACAAGAGTACCGTGGGGAGGACGATCACGAAGAAGGTCAGGCCAAGGATGCCGTAGGCGGAGCGCCATCCAACTGCCTCGATAAGCTGAGCAGCCACGGGCAGGAGGACTACCTGCCCCATGCTGAAACCCGCAGTGGCAATGCTCAAGGCGAGGGCTCTGCGCTCCACGAACCAGCGCGTCACCAGGGCTGAGTTAGGTATGACCCCCGAGGCGCTGAACCCGATCGCTAGCACCAGCCCGAATATCGCGTAGACCACCAGCAGGCTCGGCGCAAAGGTGAGGGCTATCAGGCCCGTCCCCGTTACCGCGGACCCGGCCGCCAGGACCACTTTGGCTCCAAAGGAATCGGCCAGTTTCCCGACCAGGGGCTGGCAGAAGGCACCCACCAGCAACCCGATGGACATGGTCAGGGCAAGCGACGCCCGGCCGGTGGCAAACTCCGTCTGCATCGGAGTGAAGAAGGCGCCAAAGGACTGGCGCACCCCTGAAGACATTAGCATCGTAAAAAAAGCGACCCCCGTTATTACCCACTGGTACTCGACCCGGAAGGCTTTCATTGATCAATCCGTCCAGAGGCCGGCAGCGCGCAGCATGTTGGGGTCCGGCGGGCTAATAAGGCCGAGCAGGACCAGGGGCTCATCGCCTGTGTTAGCAACGCTAAACCTGGCCTGGACAGGTACAAACGCCAGGTCTCCTACGGCAAATTCATGGGCCGTCTCGCCGATCCATATCTTACCCTGGCCTTGCACCACGCTAAGACCGCATTCAGACATGCTAAGGACAATCACCCGGCTCTTTTCACCAGGTTCCAGCTTGTAGGATATTGCCATTGCGCTCACTGATCCGGCCAGCGGGTGAATGGGGATCCTCAGCTCTCCTCCGTAATCGGTAATAGCCGGAGCAGATTGAACGTGGAAAACCTGCCCCTTTGTCCGCACGCCGGTTGACCGCAGGCGCTCTTCCTCAGAAGACGCGGGCCGTCCGGCGTGAAAGGCTTCATTTGGTTTAGACATGTTTTGAACCTTTCTGAAAGAAGAAAACCGTTAGGGCCAGGTGCCTACAACGCGCTGGTATTCCAGGTCAATTGGAGCCTGGCCGCCGATGGTTACCAGCGGGGCGCTGCCGGTGTTCTCAACGCAATGCGGGACCATGGGCGGGATATGGACCACATCCCCAGCTTTGATCGGCGCCCATTCATCTCCAATCAGAAAGCGGCCCTCACCTTCCACCACAAAGATGGTGTCCTCTGAAAGCCGGTGATGGTGCGGCCCCTCTTGCGCCCCAAAGGTCTGGCCGGGAGCGATGACGATCGCTCCCATGGCCAGGTGCCTCGACCCTACTTTGGGATGCAGGACCTGCCGCCGGTGGGCACCCCATTTACGAAAATGCACGGCCTGGTTAATGTGCAGGACTACACCGGTCCGGCGGGCTGACTCGCCTATCTTCGCGAGGTCCTCCAGGCTAAGGGCTTCATCCGCAGTGATGACGTCCGCCAGTGTCCGCATCCAGAGTCCTCCTGGTAAGTTAGATTGGCCCTGGGCGTCCGCCGGACCTTGCCGTAGGGGCGGGTTTGAAACCCGCCCCTACGAGAATGGCTTTATAGATCAATTACCGGTGGATAGACGCCCGCTTTGAGCACTGAATACCTGAAAAGATAGCCACCAACGAGGACCAGGATACCGGCAACCACCGTGGCCGCTGACGTGGTGGCGGTCTCACTGCCGGCCAGATAGACGGAAGCCGTCAAGATGATGGGAACTATCAGGCCTACCACGGTCACACCTATTAGGAAGAACACTGACAACTCCCCTGTCATCAGTATACGCACGGACTCCCTGGTGGCCACAGTCGAAGTTGCCATAGTCAATATATAGACCCAGAGGAATACCAGGCTCGCGGCGAGGAGTGCGATCCCCAAGTTGCTGGCAGTTCTGAAAGAACCTCCGCTCCCTAGCAATATTGGCGAGAGTGTGAAGAGCACTCCCGCACCGCAGGCAAAGCCGTAGAGGGCGAAGAGGAGGGGGAGGAGGGTGGTATTCCAAAATGGAATAGAGGGGGACTGGGAAAGGAGAAAGCCCGTGTACATCATTACACCCAATGCCCCCAGGGCAGCCACTATCCCTATGGCTGTTCCGAGGCCCGTGCTGCCTCCCCAGGGTAGCCCGGTAAGCCATTCTGGGATCATCCGCAGGATACCGAAGATGAGGAAGAGCATGGTGCAGACCACTCCCCGGCTTATCCAGGACCTGCCAACCTGGGAGCCCGCCCGAATAAACCGGTCTGGCCTGCCCAGGTCAACGAGAAGGGCTATGGCCCCCAGGGCCACGGCAATCCAGCCCAGTAACATGCCGGAGGGGATGCCCAGGTACATTGACAAGATGAATGTGCCTGCCCCTGTTCCCCCTAAGAAGAAGTCTATGGCTGCCAGGGTCCCCCACCACTTCTGGGTCTTGAATCCAATGATAAACTGGTCAACCATTGTGTATTCCTCCATGGATAACTTTAAATCGCGAAGGGTCGACACCAGGTCGACCCCTACATACGGGTGACCGGGGCGACACCACACCGACCCCTACATACGGGTGACCGGGGCGACACCAGGTCTGACCCCTACATACGGGTGACCGGGGCGACACCAGGTCGCCCCCTACATCTGGATACCCGGAGTACCTCTCCGTAGGGGCGGACCTTGTGTCCGCCCACGCGTCGTTTGGCGTTCGCGCCGGTAATGGGCGGCCAGGTCCCAACAGCTCTTCCAAACCATACTGTTAAACCATCACGGGATATAATACACCGACGGCCTGGTGCCCATCTCCGGCCTCAACTGGATGGTATATCTCTCCCTTATCAACCTTGAAACCTCGCTGTTCGGGTCATCCAGGTCCCCGAAGGTGCGGGCTACCGCCGGGCAAGTCTGGACGCAGGCTGGCTCAAGACACTGCTCTATCCGGTCTTTGCAGAAGTTGCACTTAGACACTGTCCCCTTCTGATGCTTCTTGTAACCCACTTCTTCAAAGGGGGTAATGTGTCCGGGATAGTAGCCGTTTATCTCCTCCAGGTAGGAGCGAGCCTCATAGGGGCAAGCCTCCATGCAGGCTTTGCATCCAATACAGGTGTTCTGGTCCACGTTTACTATCCCATCCTCCCGCTGGGTGGTGGCCCCAGTGGGACAAGCCCGCAGGCAGGGGGCATCCTGGCAATGATTGCAGAGGACCGGCACGAAAACCCTCTTGGCCTGTGGGTATTTGCCCGTCTCCTTCTCCAGGCACCTGGCCCAGAATACCCCCGGTGGGGTGGCATTCTCCAGCTTGCAGGCCATGGTGCAAGCCTGGCATCCGATACATCTCTTGAGGTCTAGAACCATACCCAGCCGCATAACTAACCCTCCACCTTCGAGACCCTGATGGGGACACAATTGTCGAGAGCTGTGGAAACCTTATCTATCGCCTCTAGAGTATGAGGCAAGAGAGGGTTATAGGCTACCCCCTTGCCTTTGGAGATGGGCATGCCTTTGGCCCAGTGGCCGAAGTGGCCGGCGATGCCCACCGCTTCCGGGTGTATACACTGGGTCAGCTTGGCCACGGCCTTTACCTTGCGGACAGGCGTCTCCAGCCAGATGTCATCGCCATCCTTGATCCCCTTCTTCTTGCCCACGTCTTCATTGATAAGGACAGGATAGGTGTAGGGTGTCCTCTCGCATATCTCGTCTATCCAGGGGTTCTCGTTGGAATAGTGGCCGTAGACGAAGGCCAACTTGTAGTGCACTCCGACCAGGTCGAATTTCCCTTTCTTTCTCCCCTCGAAGACATCGCAAGGCATGAACTCTGGGAGGGCCGCATAGTCGGAGTAGTCCCATTCCATCCCCATCCCCTGTATAACTTCCTCTAATTCCTCTCCCTTGCGAGGGAAGTGTTCCAGGTAGATGGGCAGCCGCATGCCGTTGGCTGCCATATAAGGCCCCGGGTAGGACTCCTCGGCATCCCGGTGGATGCGGACCACCCCGTGTTCCTTGGCCCATTCCACGCCGGTTTCCGGCCCGAACATGCTCCTGATGATTTTATCGTGGAACTCGTTCAGGGTGGGCTTACGGGTTGTGTCCAGTTTCTGGCTGTCACTGAATCTTATGGTCTGGTTTAAGACCTTGTTGAATTGGCTTGTCATCCCCAGTTTCTCGGCTATATCCATGGATATCTCGAACGGGTGCCTGACCCCCGGGGGGGGCTCAACTATCTTTGGCCTGATCTGGTAGTACCAATCGTCTTGGCCGACAGGAGAGAGCAGGCTATACATTCCGTCAAAGGTCTGGGTTGCCCCTGCGTCCTGCCGTTCCAGGTAGCTGGGAAGCGGCAGCACGATATCATCAAAGGCTTCGTTGGTTTCGTTAAGCTCCGTAGCATACCCCACTACAAAGGGAATAGAGCCATAGAATTTCTCCGCCAGCTTCAGATCAGCATAGGTGCTCATGATCAGGTTGCTGGGGGTATGCATAGCCACCTCGAACTTATAATCGAGGCCGAATTTCTCGGGATCCGACGCCGCAATGGGAAATAGAGTCGTTCCATGGCCTGCCAGAGGGAAAAGCTCCAGGAGGTCCATACGCTCGGGCTTGGCAGGTGTCCTTCCGGGAAAGGATGACGGGATTTGAAGCTTAGCAATAGGGGCCCATCCCGCGTGGGTGAGCATTCCGTCTATGCCACCCTCAGGACCCCATTGAAATGGGTTCTTGCCCATTGCACCCGTGCTTAGGATTCCCCCCGGCATATTTACGTTGCCCACCAGGATGTTGATGAGCTTTAGGGCCCAGGAGTGGTGGAAGCCATGCTTGTGTCCCTGGGGACCCCTGGCCCAGTCTACGGATACCGGACGGAAGGGGAACTCCCTTCCCTCCAGCTGTATAGTGCTCCCTATCTGGGCGGCTGTACCGAATTCTTTGGCCAGCCTTCGGATAGTGGCCGCCGGGACGGTGGTTATCTCCTCTGCCCACTCAGGGGAGTGCTTGGCCATATGTCTCTTTACTAGCTCGAAAGCCGGCATGGCTGTATTACCCCCCACCAGGTAGGAGCCTTCCAGCGCCCGGTCCTTGACGGCTGGATCATCGTAGGTTTTGGCTTTCCCGTCTACCGGATCGAAGACCATGGGCTTACCGGAGGCGGTATCCCGAAGGTAGTATCCATCCTCAGCTACCAGATAAGCGCCGTTGCTTCCCTTCTTTAGAAACTGGGCATCATAGATGCCCAGGTCGTTGATCAATACGTTCATAAAGGCCAGAGCGAAAGCGGCGTCCGTGCCCGGGCGGATGGGGACCCATTCGTCGGCCTTAGCAGCGGCATAGCCTCCCACCGGGTCAACTACTACAAGCCTCATACCCCTGGCCCTGGCATCGGCGAAGTCTTTGACAAGATGAGTGAAGGCCGACCTGGCGGCTACTCCTCCCTGGGTGCCAACATATATGGCGTAGTTGCAATAGTGAAAGTCGGTCTGCTGGTGGAAACCCCCTGCCGCCATATGCTCGATGGGATGAACGGCTTTCCCACATTCGTGAGCTCCGGCGAACTGAATGTGCGGCGTTCCGATGGAAACAGCCAGTGCGGGAAGTCCACAATCATAGCCCCAGCAATAGGCATGCAGTTTACGTGGGTCGTCTAGCACTGTCCGGAGCTTTTCGGCAACAGTGTTGATGGCCTCTTCGTAAGAGATCTCCTGCCACTTGGGGTCCACTCCGACACCCTTTTGAGGATTGGTTCGCTTGAGAGGGGTCTTGACCCGATTGGGGTTGTAATGGGCCATAAGGCC
>JAUYDP010000262.1 GCA_030691805.1 Dehalococcoidia bacterium
CCATAGGCGAGTCCCAGACTCCATGGGAATGATCCCAGGAAGCTAAGCACCGTGAACTTACCGAAGGACATGCGTGAGATACCCGCTGGGAAGCTGATAAAGGTGCGCACCACCGGCAGAAGACGGGCGACGAAGACGGCCCAATCCCCCCAACGGGCAAACCAACGGTCTGCCAGGTCCAGGTCATGCCGGGATACTAAGACGTATTTGCCGTAGCGCTCTACCAGCGGCCGCCCGCCCCAGGCTCCTACCCGATAAGAAACAACCGAGCCTATGGTGCAGCCAAGGGCGCCGTAGAAGCCCGCGAGGATGACATACCAAGCATCCAGACCTTTATCACGGATCAGCATCCAGCCGCTAAAGGGCATTATAACTTCGCTTGGTACGGGGATGTTTGCGCTTTCTATGGCCATAAGCAGCACCACCCCATACCAGCCCATGGAATTGTAAACCTGGGTGATGACGGCCAATATCTGGTATTCTATCTGGTCCATTCCTTACTCCGGCTTTGGTGGGTCAACGGTCAGCTTACCAGACAGATATACTCCCGTCAATCAGCAATTTTTATTTGACCTGTGAGTCCTTTCGCCTTTAGAATGCCTCTGTGTCTCCCTTAGCGGATGGTTTGAGGAAAGCCTGGGCTTTGGCCGTCCGGAGGGTCAAGGAGGGCGTCGAATGGTACGAGACGGACCGCCGGCGATATTACTGGTCGGGAGCAGTTCTTGCGTTGGTTCTTCTGGCCTTCTTCTTCGCTATCTGCCGGCCAGGTCCGTTGCCTGAACAGGTGCCCGTACGTCCGTATTCCGGACAACCAGAGACCCCGGCCTCTAGGGGTCGTATCTACTTTCCGTTGCTAATGGCCGGTCGTGCGGATGACATTGGGCCGGCGGCCATAGTTATGCCAACACCTTCGCCTACTGCATCACCAGCGCCAACCAGTAGTCCAACCCCAGCCCCGACGCCTACCCGCACGCCGGTCCCCACTCCGGCTCCTCCGACCCCGACGGCTACTCCCTTCCCCGGGCCTATCGCTAAGATTACCAAGATGGGGGTAGGTGTTTACACCAGCGGAGGGGGCTATCTGGTTGAGGCGATCTATCGGTTGCGTCCGACGGCCATACTACTCATGGACCCAAGCCTGGATTTCGCCAGAGAGGTGAGGCATTGGTTTCCCAAAGCCTTCATCGTGGGGCGGCGGTACGTCAAGGACCAGCCCCTGGACAACCCAGAACAAAGGGGGCGGGCCTTCGCCGACCACGTGGCGGAGGTGGCCGTGCCTTTGAAGGGAGTAGTGGATGCGTGGGCGAGCTACAACGAGGTCACGGATAACGGGAACTACGAAAACTACCGGGCATATAATGCTTTTCAGGTAGCCTTTGCCCGGCGCCTTCAAGGGGTGTACGGCATTGCGGCGATGGCGGGAAATGACGCCGCTGGGACGGTACAACCGGAGGACTATGCCAGGTATTTCCGAGAGGCTATCGAATCGAGCCAGTATTTCGGGATACATGCCTATGCTCCCAAAGGCGCAGAGTCCATGGCGCAGGACGCGACTTACCACGCTCTTCGTTACCGCCTAATCCACGGGGCGCTGGTTGCGGCAGGTGTGAAGCACGGCCCATTTGTTCTCACCGAGACCGGCCTCTGGGATGGCTGGCGTGGCTATCTGTCGGATGAACAGATGGCGCGCGAATTCATGTGGCTTTCAGACGAGATGGACCAAGACGACTATGTGCTAGGACAGGCAATCTTCGGTATCTTCGACCGAAATGAATGGGAATCCTTTAATATCCTGGGGACTTCTGTGCCGGACCGTCTTGGAAGATATAAAGACCAGGTGAAATAGATTTGGCAATAACGCGGTGACTTGACTTTTACTCCACAGCGTATATGATTTCTCAAAGTGGCAAGTAATTTGTTTGACAAACCAGTAGGCGTGGTTGGCTTGGGCTCTTCGAAGAACCAGGCAAGCGCTAAGCATGTGGTCCTACGCCCCAAAGTCATAAACTTCAATATCCTTCCTGCCGAATACCAGCCGGCGCACCTGAATTCATCTGACCTTTTACTGGTATTGGTGGTTGTGGTGGGCCTAGCTCTGGTGGCGCTCCTGACCGATTCCTATGTTGACCTCCAGACGAGGGTGGCTGATGGCCGTGTACTACTGGGCCAGACCAGTCAGAGAGTGGAACAAATCCGGAGGGAATCACAACCGCAGGTGGTGCAGGTCCGGGGGCAAACGGACGAAATCCAGAAAAAGCTACAGGCGCAAAACGCCGACCTCAATGCTCTAAAGGCGCGCCAGTTTCCCTGGTTCGCGGTGCTAACCAAGGTCTTCGATGCCCTTCCACCAGGTGTTGCTCTGGATAGCGTAAGCCAGGGGGGAGCGAGTCTTACGGTAAGCGGACATGGCCCGGACTACGCTGCACCGCTGGTCTACGCGGAACGGCTTAAGGACTCCGGCCTGTTTAGTTCGGTGTCTTTCCAGGTTATCCAGGAGGTAAGCTCCAGTGTACCTCCGGCCCCACCACTCTCAACGCAGCCGTTACCAGTTATTCCGGCCCCACCTGTCTCCACAGTAACGCCTATTCCTGTGCCCGCGCCAACCCCGCTACCAACGCCCGCGCCCGCGCCAACCCCGCTACCAACGCCCACGCCCAGGCCAACCTCTACCGTAGGGCCTTCTCCTACGCCAGCTAATACGCCAACGCCTACCACCAGCCCCACCCCAACGGCGACGCCAACGCCTCTCTTCGACTATGCGGTTATCTCTCAAACTTTCAAAGATTTTCCCAACGAGCGTGATCAGAATGACACCGTTAAGGGAAAGGTGGTGGATCTCAACAATGCGCTTGTGCCTGGTCTCCGCTTTCGGATTTCCAGTTGTTGCCCTGCTTGGTCAACTGAATACCCCCATATTTGGGAGCCTCCGTCCGATGGTACCTTCGAATTCGCTCTCACCACGACGGGCATTTACAAGCTGGAGGTACTGAGCGGGCGGGCACAGGCGGCCACGGGCCTCTTCACTGACGGGGGCTTTAAGGGGGCCCGTA
>JAUYDP010000263.1 GCA_030691805.1 Dehalococcoidia bacterium
CAGGTATGTATGGGGCGGTAAGTCTCCCGCAACCGGGTTTGATAGCTCCGGTTTCCTCTTCTACGTTTACCAGACCCTCGGTCGGCCTATTCCCAGGGACTACTGGGGCATGATGGAGGAGGGCACGCCGGTGTCTGCCAATAATCTACAGCCCGGCGACCTGGTCTTTTTCGTAAACACTTATATGAGAGGCCTCTCTCATGGCGGTATATACATAGGAAACGGTCGCTTCATCCATGCCGTGGACGAGCGGAAGGGCGTACGGATAGACTACTTGTGGAATGGGTACTATAGCCCCCGGTATTACGGGGCAAGGCGCATGCTATAAGATAGAATAGCAAGTTCTTACATTGGTGTTTTCATGTAGGACAGACTAAGAATCAATGACAAGGAGGCCCATGACAATAGTCCGCATATTCCTCACGCTGGCGATCTTCCTCAGTTCCCTTGCGGCTTTCCCCCGCCCGATGCAGGCCGCTGAACTGGACTACGACATACCAAACGGGCATTTTTATACCCAGGCCAACGGCCAACCACTCGGTTCCAGTACAAAGGGTTACAGCATCACCAATGACGGTGGAATCCCATTCTGGAATGAATTCCAACGTTTGGGGGGTGTGGATAGCTTGGGATATCCCTCTTCCCGGCGCTTCATGCTGGACGGTTTCGTGGTCCAGGCAACCCAGAAGGTTGTGTTGCAGTGGCGCCCCGAGGTGGCCCAGGCCTACTTCCTGAACGTTCTGGACCTCCTCCATGATGCAGGAAAGGATGCCTGGTTAGGGGCAGTCAGGGCCACCCCCGGTGTCCTCCCAACTAGCTTCGATGCGGGAAAGGACTGGGAGGGGATAAAGGCTGCACGGTGGGCTCTCCTGGATGATAACGCCGCCCTGAAGTCGGCCTATTTCAACTCTCCTGACCCGCTAACCATGAACGGCTTGCCCCTTAGCCCGGTTAAGGACATGGGCAACGTCTATGTAATCCGGGCGCAACGTAAGGTTTTCCAGCAATGGAAAGTGGAGGTTCCGTGGGCTAGCGCCGGACAGGTGACCGTGGCAAACGGCGGTGATCTGTATAAAGAGGCCGGCCTGATCCCCAACAGCGCCGCCACGCCGGAGGACCCGCCGGGATCTAGCGGCGCCCCGTCCCCATCTGGCGCGAAATACCCCGGAGTGGGATACGGCTTCCAGATAGACCCGGGCAACGATCCGGGACGGGCCATGGACGTTGCCAAGTCCGCAGGGTTCTCCTGGATAAAGGTCCAGATAAGGTGGGAGCAACTGGAACCGCAGAAGGGCAATATCCAGTGGGGAACCATGGATAACGTGGTAAATAACGCCGCAGCCAGAGGGATGCGCGTCCTCTTCACCGTGGTCACTGCCCCCGCCTGGTCCCGATCCGGCCAAGACCTGAAGGATGCCGGACCACCCAATAATCCTCAGGACTTCGCGAACTTTGTCGGTGCCATCGCCTCACGTCTGAAGGGCAAGGTCCACGCTTATGAGATATGGAACGAGCAGAACCGGGCGGAGGAGTGGGGAGGCCCCGGGAAGCAGAGCGCCGCGGGCTACGTCAATCTTCTAAAGGCGGCTTACGCCGCCGTCAAGGCTGCTGACCCCAACGCTGTGGTACTGGGAGGTGCGCCAACCCCGGCTGGAACGGTAGACCTGGGATATGGGGCACTAGCGGTAGACGATGTTGATTACTTCCGCCAGATGTACGCTGCCGGCGCCAAGGGCTACTTCGACGCCATGGCCGTCCATCCCAGCGGATTCAACAACCCCGCTGACGCCTACGAAAACAGCGGGGCGAGCGCCAATTTCAAGGGCCACCGTAGCTTCTATTACCGGAACTTCGAGAACTACCGGCGGGTAATGGAAGAGAACGGAGACGCTGACAAGCAGCTCTGGTTCACAGAGTTTGGATGGGCGGTTGCCCTGGGGACTGCGCCTCCCAGGGACCGCTACGCCTACGCTACCCAGAACACGGAGCAGCAGCAAGCGGACTGGCTGGTGCGGACGTTCCAGATAGCCAAGGAGAAAGGCTACATAGGGCCGATGTTCGTCTGGAATCTGAACTACGGCAGCGCGGCCGACCCAGCAGACTCCGAGGCACTGCGGGCCTTCGCCGTGTTGCGTCCGGACTGGGCTGCCCGCCCGGCCTTCAACGCCCTGGCGGCCATGCCCAAATAGAGACCTGGAAACAGGTAATGGGGGTGGCTTCGATAAGAGGCCGGCCCCTTCTCTTATGTGGGAATGATTCACAACTGTGGGAATAATTCACAACGGATAACGGGTAGCAGAAATAGATAACGGATAAGCCCGCCGCTGATAGCTGACGGCTGATAGCTTATAGCTTATAGCTCTAGGAGGGACTATGATCAAGCACATCGTTATCATGAAGGTGCGTTCCGGCGTGGCGCCATCCCAGGTTGAGGCTATGCTGGCAGCGTTGAACCGGCTGCCGTTGGAAGTGCCAGGAGTGCAAAACTGGACCCTGGGTAAGAATTTCAGCGCAGATTATCCGGACAACCATTATGCCATCGTCTGCGAGTTCGCAACCCCGGCGGCCCTGGATCTGTACATGAAGCACCCCTATCATATGGGTATCCGGAAAGAGCATACCCACCCTACCCTGGAGTCGCGG
>JAUYDP010000306.1 GCA_030691805.1 Dehalococcoidia bacterium
GTGGGAAACGGGTAAGATACCTCAACGACCCGTCCCGGGGTGAAACTGGGATAGGCATAGCTGGTGCTCTTGCTAGACCCTATGCGATAAAAGAAGGTTATCTTCTTGATTTCTTTATCTGCTTCAGCCTTAAGCTGAAAAACTATCTCTTTGGGAAATCGGTTCTCGTATGCCTGTGATGTGACCCTTATCTCACCTTCGGCCAGAGCCAGGCCCGCAGCCACCAACCATGACACAAAGAACAGAGCTAAAGCAAATCTCCTCATGCTTTTGCCTCCAAGGTTGACCGGAGGTAGTGCTCCATAAATTGGTCCAGGTCCCCGTCCAGGACGGCAGCCGAGTTACTGGTCTCATACCCGCTTCGATGATCTTTCACCATGGTGTAGGGCTGGAGCACATAGCTACGAATCTGGTTGCCCCATCCAGCGGCCACGTGTTCGCCCTTGAGGCGCGCCCGCTCCTCTTCCCGCTTTTCCAATTCTCGCTCCATGAGCCTGGCCCGGAGGATCTTTAGGGCTGTCTCCTTATTCTGGAATTGAGATCGTTCGTTCTGGCAGGTGACCACTAACCCGGAAGGCCGATGGGTGATCCTAACCGCCGTGCTGGTCTTCTGGACATTCTGCCCCCCGGCGCTGCTAGCACGGAATACGTCTATCTTCAGATCGTCGGGGATTATGTTGACCTCCACCGCATCCTCCACTTCGGGCATGACCTCGACCAGGGCGAAGGAGGTATGCCGCCGGTGGGCGGCGTCGAAGGGAGAGATGCGCACCAACCGGTGCACACCCCGCTCGGCTTTTAGGTAGCCATAGGCGTAGGGCCCCGTGATTTGCGCAACCACGCTCTTGATCCCGGCCTCCTCACCCGGCATCAGGTCCAGCACCTCGTGCTGGTAGCCCCGGCGCTCCGCCCATCGCAGGAACATCCGCAGGAGCATCTGCACCCAGTCCTGGGATTCCGTGCCTCCGGCCCCCGCGTGAACGGCCAGGATGGCGTTTTTATCGTCGTACTCGCCACTCAGTAGAAGCCTGAACTCCAGCTTCCCCAGGCGTTCTTGCAGCACCCCGGCATCCGCCTCTATCTCGTTTAAGAGAGATTCGTCGCCGTCGGCTCCCGCCAACTCTAGGAGGCCCAGGAGGTCTTTGGCCTGATCCTCCATGCCCCTCCAGGTCTCGACCGTCTCTCTTATCTGGGAGATGCGCCGCATGGTCTTCTGGGCCGACGCTGAGTCAGCCCAGAAGTCCTCTCGGGCCGAATCCGCTTCAAGCTTGGATATCTCCGCATCCTGACCAACCAGGTCAAAGACGCACCATAGTATCAGTGATGCGCCGTTGCAGCTCTTCCAGCCGCCCCTTCAGTTCTTCCATGCTTTGGGCTCCTATTGTCAGTTTTTGAGTCATATTCATTATGCCCCCATCCTGTCGTCCTTGGGCGCTGGGGGCCAAAAATGCAGCATCCATTCGGGCAAATTACAGGTGGTAGGGGCGCACGGCTGTGCGCCCCTACGTATAAGATGCAGGGCCAAAAATGCAGTATCCATTCGAGCAGATTACGGGGCTAAAAAGCCCCGTCTATCCGTGTTCCCTTGATAATTCGGATAGCAGGCCCTTTCAAGAGCCAGTCCCGTAGTCATCCACCCTTGGCTCCACGGATAGAAGGCCCTTTCCAGGGCCTGTCCCTTGTTCACGTGCGCAGTTCCACGGATAGCAGGCCCTTTCCAGGGCCGGTCCCATAGCAATCTGCTGCTTTGCCCTTTTGTTTATCCTGCTCAGTCTAGGCCACCGGCTACCGGCCATTGACGGCATCCCCAACTGGCTCCATGTCCCTTGCTAGGCCGGCCGCCGCCTTGTCCGCAAGGCGCGTGGGCTCCGGCAGGCGGCGCCCGCGAACGCACTTCATAACGAGCCGCACCGCCGTGGATAGGTCCATTTTGTGACCCACGGATACGTAAATAGGCTTGCTCCCTTCCCTGGTGCGCAGGGCCATCGCAACTACCTGACCCTTATCAATCACCTCCGCCTGGGATCCTGGGGCATTACCCAACTGGTCGTGCTCCCCCACCAGACGGGACTTGGCGCACCCAATGGTCGGGATATCCAGCAGAAGCCCCAGATGGCAGGCGATCCCGAATCGCCTTGGGTGGGCTAACCCCTGGCCGTCCACCAGCAGAAGGTCAGGCGTCTCCCGCACCTTCTCGAACGCCTCTAGTATTGCCGGCGCCTCTCGAAAGGAGAGCAGGCCGGGGATGTATGGAAAAGCCAGTTGCCTCTCGACCATCCTTTGCTCCAGAAGCTCCATCTCAGGGTAGCTCAGGATGACCACCGCCACCCTAGCCCAGCCGCCGGCCCGTCCCACGGCGATATCCGCCCCGGCCACCCGCCGGATCTCCCCCAGTTCGTTGCGTGTCGAGACTCGACTGGCCAACTCCCGCTGTATCTTCTGGGCCTGCTCGGGCGTCACATGCCAGGGATGTAGCGAAAAGGCCTTCATATATGCATATTATAGGGTGAGTGAAAGGGGATTGACAACGACCATGCCTTCGACAATATTCTCATTTGATTTGACACGTGATAGAGCCGAGAGGATTAGAGTTTACGTTCGCGTAGCACGAACCCGGGGGGCCGCCGAATAACGGCCTTGTAATTGTTGACGGGTACCGCCTTCAACGTAGGGGCGCCCCTTGGTGGGCGCCCTGGGGGGGACTGGGGCATAGGCGGTGTATTGGTCATCCCCCAATCCAATCGATAAAAGTGTTGTGCGAAAAGGCACGGGCACGTATACTTGGAACAAATAGCCGGTTAGCACTGGCTTATTACCTATTTCCTACGGAGCTGATCCTTGCTAAAAACCCATAACTGCGGCCAATTGAATATGAGCCACACCGGCCAGGAGGTGACCCTGGCGGGGTGGGTGCACCGACGCCGGGACCACGGCGGGCTTATCTTTATGGATCTGCGGGACCGGGAGGGCCTGACTCAGGTGGTCTTCAACCCCGCCACGTCTCCCGAGGCCCACCAGATCGCCTCTGAAGCCAGGCCGGAATTCGTCCTCCAGGTCGAGGGCCTGGTGCAACGGCGGCCCCAGGGCACCGATAACCCCAAGATTCCCACCGGCCAGATAGAGGTCATGGCCCAAAGAGTACGTGTTTTGAACACCTCGAAGACGCCCCCCTTCTATATCAACGAGGAGACCGAGGTTGAGGAGCCACTCCGCCTGAAATACCGCTATCTGGACCTGCGTCGCTCACGCATGAAGGAAAACATCCTCCTGCGCCACCGGGTCATCCGCTTCATGCGAGACTTCCTGGACGCCCAGGGATTCGTGGAGGTAGAGACCCCTATCCTCATCAAGAGCACGCCGGAGGGGGCCAGGGACTACCTGGTGCCCAGCCGCCTGTCCGCAGGGAAGTTCTACGCCCTCCCCCAGTCCCCGCAGCAGCTCAAGCAGATACTGATGGTAGGCGGCATCGAGAAGTATTACCAGATCGCCCGGTGCTTCCGGGACGAAGACCTGCGGGCCGACCGCCAGCCGGAGTTCACCCAGTTGGACCTGGAGATGAGCTTCGTGGAACAGGAGGATATCCTTCGGCTGACCGAGAATCTGTTCTCGGCCCTGGTGAAGGTAGTGGCCCCCCAGTTCCGGTTTCTAAAGCCCTTCCCCCGGCTGCGTTACTCCGATGTCATGGAGCGGTATGGCAGCGATAAGCCTGATTTGCGCTACGGGATGGAGATGGCCGACCTCTCCGATATAGCGGCTGACTCGGAGTTCCAGGTCTTTCGGGGAGCAGTGGCCTCCGGCGGCGTGGTGAAGGGGTTCGCCGCCCCCGGGTGCGCCCACTACTCCCGCAAGGAGACGGACGCCCTTATCCAGATGGCCAAGGACTACGGGGCCAAGGGGCTGGTCACTGTCGGGATCCTGGAGGAAGACCTGAGCCACCCCAGCGCCGTCCACTCCGTGGCCGCCAAGCATCTGACCCCTGAGGTGCTTCAGGGCATGGTCCAGCTCACGGGGGCCAAAACCGGTGCCCTGCTACTGATCGTGGCCGACCGAAAGGATGTAGCTAACGAGGTCCTGGGACGTCTGCGCCAGGAGATGGCCCACCGCCTGGGCCTGGCGGACCCCAATCTCCT
>JAUYDP010000346.1 GCA_030691805.1 Dehalococcoidia bacterium
CCGAGCCGGGGGGCGCTGACTGAGCTACCTAGTGACCAGGTAGGGAGAAAATACGTGAGCCTCACGGAGTACCTTAGAGGGTTACCTGCCGAACAAAGCCAAATCGTGCTGGATTTCACCCGGCTGGAAGCTATACTTGGAAAGCCAATGCCGCCGTCCGCCTACCGGTATTCTGCTTGGTGGGCAAATAGTCGCAGCCATTCGCACGCCCTTGCGTGGCTTGACATTGGCTGGTTGACACATAGGCCAGACCTCCGTAATGGAACGGTTATGTTTCTTAGGTCGCGAACGTGAACTAGCCGTGTTTAGATTCGAGGAGTCACTTTATGATAGTAGGTGAACAAAAACCTCTGGAAGAGATTAGGGCCATGCTGGGCGATGGGAAGAAGATTCTTATCGCCGGATGCGGCACCTGCGTGACGGTTTGCTTCGCAGGAGGCGAGAAGGAGGTGGGCATTCTGGCCTCCACCCTACGCCTGGCCAACCAGGTGGAGGGCAAGGACGTGGAGATCCTGGAGCAGACGGTGAAGCGCCAGTGCGAGTGGGAGTTCGTGGACGAGATGAAGGAGAAGCTCGAACAGGCTGATGTCGTCCTCTCCCTGGCCTGTGGAATAGGCGTCCAGACTACAGCCGAGCGGTTCGCTGGAAAGCGGGTCTTGCCCGGCCTCAACACCTCCTTCCTGGGCCAGCCCATTGAACAGGGGGTCTGGACGGAGTTCTGCGCTGCTTGTGGAAATTGCGTCCTGGCCGTCACCGGGGGCATCTGCCCAATAGCCCGTTGCAGCAAAAGCCTGCTGAACGGACCCTGCGGGGGCTCCCAGGCGGGCAAGTGCGAGGTAGACCCAAGTGTGCCCTGCGCCTGGCAACTGGTCTACGACCGACTGGACCTGCTGGCGTTGCAAGAGACTATGGAACTAATCCAGCCTCCCAAGGACTGGAGCGCGGGGTACCGGCCCGGTCCCCGCAAGATTGAGAGGGAGGACCTGAAGATATGATTGTAGGAAGCAACCTGGAGAAAGTGCTCCGTTCCGGCCAATTCGCCGTGACCGGGGAGCTGGGACCGCCCAAGAGCGCCGACCCCAAGGTAATACGGCACAAGGCCGGCCTCCTCAAGGGCTACGTTGACGCCGTGAATATCACCGACAACCAGACGGCCATTGTCCGCATGTCCAGCATTTCCGCCGGTGTTTTGGCCATGGAGGCGGGGATCGAGCCGGTCATCCAGATGACCTGCCGCGACCGCAACCGCCTGGCGATTCAGGCAGACCTGCTGGGGGCCTCGGCCCTGGGACTAAAAAACCTTCTCTGTTTAACCGGCGATCATCAGAGCTTTGGCAACCATCCCCAGGCCAAGGGCGTCTTCGATATTGATAGCATCCAGTTGATCAAGATAGTCAAGGACATGCGGGATGAGAAGAAGTTCCAGTGCGGCGAAGATATGCCCGTTGAGCCAAGATTCCTGATCGGCTGCGCCTCTAACCCCTTCGCCGACCCCTTCCCATTCCGGGCCGTACGCCTGGGAAAGAAGGTAGCCGCCGGCGCCGATTTCACTCAGACTCAAATCGTCTATAACGTGGAGAAGTTCGCCCAGTTCATGGAAATGGTCCGGAGGCTGGGCCTCCACAAGAAGGTATTCATTCTGGCTGGGGTCAGCCCTATCAAGTCCGTCGGCGCCGCCCGCTACATGAAGACCAGGGTGCCGGGCATGGACGTCCCCGACTGGGTCGTTGAACGGATGGCCGGAGTCCCCAAGGAGGATGCCAAGAAAGAGGGAATCCGCATCTGCGTGGATATCATCAAACAGGTTAAGCAGATAGAGGGTGTGGCCGGGATCCACATTATGGCCATCGAGTGGGAGGACGCCGTAGCGGAGATCGTGGAGGCGGCCGGACTGCTCCCTCGTCCCAAAATCGAAGACCTCCAGGCGGTCTCCGCCATGTCAGAGTAGGGGGGAGTTCTTTGAGCGCTACCCTGGAACAACTACGGGAAGACATGGCCACCGCCATTCAAGAGGAATGCGGAGAGAAGGCCCTCAAATGCTACCAGTGCGTCAAGTGCAGCGCCGGCTGCCCACTGGCATCGGAGATGGACTACACGCCCAGCCAGATTATGAGGGCTATCCAGCTCGGTAGAGCGGACCTGGTCCTCAACTCCAAGACCATCTGGGTGTGCGCCTCCTGCGAGACCTGCTCCACCCGCTGTCCGCAGGATATTGACATAGCAAAGATAATGGACACCCTGAAAGTGCTGGCCCAGAGGCTGGGTATCCCGGCCAAGGAGCCGAAGGTACCTATCTTCTGCAAGGCGGCCATGGGCAATATGATGCGCTTCGGGCGCATGCATGAGCTTAGCCTTACCCTGGAAGTAAACCTGCGCAGCGGCCAGCCCCTCAACGACGCCCGACTGGGAAAGAGGCTATTCCAGAAGGGCAAGATGAAGCTGCTTCCTTCCAGGTCTAAGTATCCAAAGGACGTCAAGCCACGGTCTATCCCCAAGAATACCGTCGCCTACTACCCAGGCTGCTCGCTCCACTCCACGGCGGCGGAGTTCGACTTATCCACCCGGAAGGTGGCGCAGGTCCTCGGGCTGGGATTGGACGAGCCGGAAGGCTGGATATGTTGCGGTACCACCACGGCCCGTTGGACGGACCCTAAAGAAGCCCTGACCATGTCCCTGAAGAACCTGGTCATCATGGAGAAGATGGGCCACACGAAGGTCACGGTGCCCTGCGCGGAGTGCTTCTCCCGCCTGCGGGCCGCCGACCACGACGTGAAAACGGACGAGAAGGCCCGGGCTGAGGCCTCCCTGGAGCTGGGGTACGATTATAAAGGGCGCGTTGAGGTAGAACACATCGTTGACACCTTCATGGACCTGGGGGCAGACTTCATCCGGTCCCAGGTGACCAACCCGCTTTCCGGCCTGAAGGTGGTCTGCTACTACGGGTGCCTTCTGACCAGACCTCCGGAAATTGCCAGGGCCGACGATACCGAGTACCCTATGAACATGGACTATCTAGTGCGGGCGCTGGGCGCCCAGACCCTGGACTGGTCTTACAAGACCGACTGCTGCGGCGCCAGCCTGGCTGTCACCCAGACCGACAAGGCCGTCGGCCTTATGCAGCGCATACTCCAGAACGCCCAGGACGTAGGGGCAGAGGCCATCGTTGTGGCCTGCCCGCTATGCCAGTTGAACCTTGATTCGAGGCAGGAGGATATCGCCACTAAAACTGGCAAAAACTACAACCTGCCCGTCTTCTACGTGACGCAGCTTATGGGCCTGGCTTTGGGCCTTGGAGAAAAGGACATCGCGTTAAAGAAGCTCCTGGTGGACCCAATGCCTCTGTTGCGGCGCAAGGGACTACTCTCTTAGTGCTGTAAATGTCATTCTGAGCGACCGCAGAGAGCGAAGAATCTCGTGCCGTTTGCAAGCCATCCATCTCGTAGGAGATGTCATTCTGAGCGACC
>JAUYDP010000379.1 GCA_030691805.1 Dehalococcoidia bacterium
TACACTCCGCCGATGCGTCGGGGTCGGTAGGCAGAAGGCTGACCCTGGTACCTTCCGCCTGAGAGATATTGGAGCGGTCTACGCCGGCATTGGCGCATATAAGGCCCAGCCGGGTCTCCACGATGAGCCGGTCGCGGGCCGCTCGCACCACCTCTTTAGACTCACGCATGATGACCTCCACCAGCCGATCCTCCTTCCCTACGGTTTTCGCTAACTTTCGAGCCTCGTCGGAAGGTTGGATACTATCCAGCGCCAATACCTTGCCCTCAGCCTTTGAGACGGTTTTCTGGGCGACCACCAGGATATCGCCGTTCTCCATGGCCAGTCCGGCCTCCCCCAGGCTCTGCCAGATGGTCCGTGCCAGGTCATCTCCCTGGCGGATAGCGGGTATGCCTGGTAGGGCGACGATTTCGATCTTCTTCACCGGCAGGAGCCAACGGATAGGGCCAGTTGCGACCGGTAGAGATCCAGGTCCTCTATGGTGTCAATATCCGTGGCTATAGTGGGCGAGCGATGCACGTGGGCGGCAATCCCTCGCTCGGCCGCCAGGTCCAGGTGGGCCTGGAAGCTGCCTCTCCCAAAGTTGAAGGGGATTATGCCGGGCGGCCTGAGGAATAGAGCGTTGGTACCCTCCTGACGCCGGCATGGAGATATGACCACGCATGGGCTGGAAGCGCCCGGTTGCATCATTGCTGCAATATCTTCTGGCTTAATCAGAGGGAGGTCAGCGTGAAGCACCATTATCGAGCTGGCGCCGTGCCCCCGGCACCAAATTGCCGCCCCCTCTAGGGATGCATTGAGGTCTTGCCAGCGGTCATGGAGCGTGTTGACGCCCTTCTTCTGGGCCAGAACGAGGGCGCGCTGGTCGCGACTGACCACCAGGGTGGAGATGCCTTCGGTCTCCGAGGCAGCCAGGACCACACGTTCCAGCATCTCCAGGGAGAGGGCCACCCGCTCTTCAAGGCCTAACGCTGGGCCCAGACGGCTCTTAGACTTGTCCAGGTCCTTTACGGGTATGATTGCCCAGCAGCTATTCATTGAAAAGGCAATACCGCTGGGGTGAATTTGAGCGCCCGGCGGGCGAGGGCTTCCCAGGAAGCAGGCCCCTTCATAATCGTGCTGGTTACCAGGGTGGCTACCCCTAGAGCCTCCACCAGGGGTGCTTCCTGGGCGTCCTGGTGGTCAATAATCAGGCCGTCTACGAGATCAGCGTACTGGCGGGCGATGGTGACCTGGGTGGCGCCATATCCCAGGTCCACAAGCATCCTGGCCAGGGGGCCGCGAATGGCCTTCCCCCCAACTATAGGGCTTACCGCTATAATTGGACAGGCCAGGGAATGGAGTATCCCACGCAAGCCCGGGACTGAGAGGATAGGTCCCACGCTTAGTAACGGGTTGGAAGGACATACGACTATCCGGCTGGCTGAATGGAGCGCCCGCACCACCTCCTCGCTCAAGGAAGCGTTCCCTATTCTATCGTAGCGTAGGCTTAGGGCTTTTACCCGTCCCTCCCGCTGGACGAAGTACTCCTGGAGTGAAAGGACCCCCTCCGGTGTAGTAATCTTGGTTTCCACCGGCTCGTCGCACATCGGTAAGACCGTGGCGTTAATTCCCAAGCGGCGGCAAAGCTCTTGCGTCGCTTGTGTCAGGGTGTAGCCATCGGCCAGTAGCTTGCTTCGCAAAAGGTGGACGCCCAGGTCTTTATCCCCAATTTGGAACCAGGTCGGCTCCCCGTAATGCCCCAGCATCCCAAGGGCATGAAACGATTCCTTGCGAACGCCCCAGCCGTTCTTGGGATTCACCAGCCCGGCCAGGGTGTACATGACGGTGTCCAGGTCGGGACAGACTCGCAAGCCGTACCAGGTGAGGTCATCGGCGGTGTTGACTATGACCGTCAATTGCCCCGGGGAGAGGACGCGATAGAGGCCCAGGGCCATTTTGGCTCCCCCAAAACCGCCCGCCAGGGCGACGATCATCTCTCGTTCATGCACGTTCACGATGATTCTATGATAACGACCCAACCGAGTCAAACTTACGCGGTAGCACCTTCACTGTTGAAGGTCTATGATTCTGTCACCATGTAACTGTTCATGGAAAGGAGATATGTAGAAAGGGAAAGGGGGTGTACGTGTCGAAAGAATCTGCCGAAAGCTCGTTGCTCTGACTGCAGGGCTATGCTACACTTGGCATGCAACCAGTTAATAAAGCGGGAATGAAGACGTGAGCACGATCGTTATCAATGTACCACAGGAAACCTACAGAAGACTCCAGGAGGAAGCCCGCAAGGCTGGCAAGGCGCCAGAAGTGCTTACCAGGGAACTGCTGGAAATATCCTTGCAGGCTCGTGAAGAGTCCCGACAACGGACAGCGCGCGGGATTCTTCAGGCTTCAGAGCGAGCCCGACCGTTGGGCGAAAGGCTGAGAAACAAGATCATTCCAGGTGTCACCCTGGACGAAGTGCGGGAAAGTCTGACGAAAGCCGGCGGCCCGCCCCTCAGCGAGATCGTTCTCACACAGAGGGGAGCCAAACTCTGACCGACTATTACCTGGATGCCAGCGCTCTGGTCAAGCGATACGCAGATGAGCCTGGCAGCGCCTGGGTTCGTCGGGTCACCGACGCCGGCTCCGACACGGCCACTTTGCTGGCCGAAATCACTTTGGCCGAGGTGGCAGCCGCCTTGGCCGCGAAACATCGTACTCCCGGAGGCATCAGTCGTGAGCAACGCGATCGGGCTCTGAGCCTGTTCTTGCGAGTGGGCCCATTGAGAAATTAAGAAGGATCGAGGACAAGATGCGAGGGCAGAAGATCAATGAACTTGTAGAATTTGCAGCAGACCACCAGTGGGTGGAGGATAACAAAGAGGGCCTCCTCAAGAAGTATCCTGACCAGTGGATTGCGGTCAGCCATGGCACGGTGCTTGCCAGTGCGCCTGAGCTAGCAAGGCTGTTGGAAAAGCTGCCGGACCCAGCCCATACTTGCATTGTATTTGTCACCTCTGAACCCTTAGAGATGGTGCTGTGATTATTCGAGGCCGTTTTATGGGAGATGCACCCTACTTTGCTGCGCATCTTCGCACGGCTCGCTTTCAAGGCTTTGTTTGGTTTCTGGCGGATACGGGGGCTTCTCGAACGATCCTTCTGGACCGCGATGTACAACTGCTGGCCATTCCCCAGGAAGTCCTGGAGCCAGCTTCTCTTTCCATCGTTGGCATCGGGGGCAGCGTCCAGACCCTCGTGGTTCGTGATGCGGAGATTGTCTTTGCCTCGGATGAGGCAGCCGTGAGCCTTCGCCAGGACCTGTGGGTTGTCCAGCACGATCTCGGGCAACTGCCCCCTGAAGAAGTCTCCCGGATACTCCGCCTTCCTTCGGTCCTGGGCCGCGACCTGATCAATCGCTTTCGCCTCACTTCAGACTATCGGACCGGAACAGTGCAACTGGAAGGTTGATGAACAGGCCTGGCCTCGCCCCTAAGAGATGGTTAGGCCGATATTTCCAGCGGTACATACCCTTGTCTGGCGAAGCCTGGTCACCACCCCGCGCTGCTCTGCCTTGCCAGCATGGGCAGGTAGACCTTCACCCCGCTCGATGTAACCTCCCCAACCGGCGCAACCGGCACCGCACTCTGCCCCTCCGGCTCGTTCTCCGCAGCCACCACCGGCGCGGTCCGGACGGTCTTCTCGGCGTTCAACCGGACGGCCGGCCCCTCCGCCGAGGCCACCCCCAACTCAGCCGCCTGCCCGCCACTGATGGTCAGGCGGTAGGTCGTATCGGAGTAGGCGAACA
>JAUYDP010000065.1 GCA_030691805.1 Dehalococcoidia bacterium
TGGTTATAGGCCAGTGGGGCCACCACCCTGATCGTGCCGCTTCCGTCGGGAAAAGCGTTGTAGGCGTTACCAACCCCGGTCAGGTATTTGGTGGTGTTGACGATCACCACTATCTGGTTTCCACCGGACTGGATCGTAGCGGAGCCATAAATGCCGGCCGGAATGTCGGTGAACTCCGGGAGATAGAAGGTAACAGAGGAGCTTGCCCCTATCGGCTTAGCCTTGGTGTAGGTGTTGCCGGACAAAGTCATGGTCACTGTTACTGTATCGGCCGTGCTGGCCAGGTTCTGGACCTGGATGCCCGATACCCACCCACTGGTGCTTGAGGGGCTATACTGGTTAAATATTAACGGGGCCAGGTACTTGGTGGCGCCTGACGAGAAGCCACGGTAGATGGAGAGCACATCATAGCCCGCCGTCTGCTTGGCGCTGTGAGCCACGGCAGCCACGTTGGTCGTGGATGTGATAGTCAAAGAACCAAGGAAGGGGGAGCTTAGCCCGTTGAAGTCAGCGGTAGAAACATCATAGGTCTTGGACGCCAGCGCCGGAATGGTGCCGGTTACCCTCAGTTTGGCCGAGGTCGCCCCCGCTTCATAGAAATTCAGGGCTACGCTGGCTGAAGCACTGGCATCCGTGTTTTGCACGGCTATCATGCTATCCCAACTGCTATAGCCGCGGAATATCAAAGGCAGGTTCAATAGAGTGGCGCCGGAGTTTATCCCGTTATAGGCGTCGGCGATTCCCTTTCCGTCGTAACTCGTCTCGTTGACCACCGCAACCACCGCCTGGTCTGATTCCACGACTCCAGAGTACTTCCCGTCCGGCAGGTCTGTGATGGCTGGCAAATAGAATGTGGCGGAGCCTCCGGCCAAGATGGTTGTCGAAGACGTTGTGTAAGCCAGGGACCCATCCTGCTTATAGAACTTCACCTGCACGGTGGCCGTACTGGTGGTGGGGTTCTGGACCTGGATACCGGTGTTCCAGGTGCCCGTCGGGAAGGCCGCTGCCCCCCTCTCGGCCCCACCCTGGGGAAGGGTGGTAGGCGCCGAACGCTCCGTGGCGGCGCTGGCCTGGTAGACCATCAGCCCTATGAGCAGAGCTAGGACCGTTAGCGTAGTAAGACGCCTCATAGCTTACCTCCTCCTCATCAAGAGAGCCATTTCAGAATTGGGTATAGCATAACAATCACAAGCTTGTTTGTCAATAGTACCTCAATATATTTTTACCTCAATATATTTTACCTCATTCTAGGGAAAATTCAAGTGCTTTACTGTTAATATCCGGGCGGGGTTGCGAAAATAGAGGGGGGTCAACCCCACAGGCAACGGAGAACCTAGTCCTTGTCTTCTTGCAGGGGAGACCTGCCGGGCCATACTTTTAGGGCCAACAAGGCCAACAGCCCCTCTACTGCGAGGGTCTGAACCCTAACCACCATGGCTCCCAACGCTGCCACCGGAAGGGGGACCACTCCACTCAAGAGCAGAACCAGCATACCATCGCGCACCCCTACACCGCCCGGGGCGAAGACGGCCACCAGGCCGGCCGCCCAGCTAAAGGCATAGATTCCCAGGACCTGCAATAGTCCCACTTGCACGGCCCCTCCAAGGGAACGGAAGGAAAGGTAGCAAGCCAGACCCACTACCAACCAGATTAGTAAATAATAAGCTATGAGCGCCGGCAGTCTTTTATAGTCCAGAGTTAGATTACCCACCTTCGGCCAGGCAGCAGATAGCCTCCTCACCAGCAGGGGCAGGGAGACTAGTAGAACCAACAAGGCGGCTAACGCCACCGCGGCGAAGTAGTTAGGAAGGGCCTCTACCAGCCCAAAGGGGAGAAGCACCAGGAAGACAATAATTGCGGTGGCCAGGGGAAGCAGGTTTTCTATGAGCAGCCCCAGGGCGGCCGGCATAGCGCGGACGCCCGCTTCCTGGGCCAGATACACCCGGCCAGCGGCATAGAATACGGTACCCGGAATATACTTAAGTCCCTGGGACAGGAACCAGACCCTAGAGGCGGGCCACCAGCCCACGGGGCTACCAATGCACCTGAGCACAAGGGTCCAGCCAAGAGCGAACATAAGATAGCCCACTAGCCAGAGCATGAAAGAAAGGAACAGCATCAAATAGTCCGGCGAGAACCCCCCCGCCTGGAACTGGTCCCGGCTTCCGTAGATGACAACTCCAAGCACAACCAGGATGATGACCGCCCCCGAACCGTGAAGTATTGCTTTAAGACGGCCCCGGCGTCCCCAGGATAGGACCCGGCTGGCCAGGTCAGTACTCGTAGCGCGGTCTCCCCCGGCATTGGGAGCAGATGGTCTCCGCTCCGCCGCGGCAGCCGCCAAAGACGCCGCGGGCTGAAACATAGCGTGGGCCGTTCCAGATCGCCTCAACCCCCTCTTTCAAGATATTTCCGAAGTCGTTGCTAGGGTTATCATACCAGCAACAGGGTGATACCCCCCCATCCCAGCTTATGACCATCCTCTCCCAGAGGAAAGGGCATCTTCCGGTACGGGCCACGGTCTTGTCCTCTCTACTGCGATAGTCGTAGTAGCTGTAACGAGAGTCGCCAGGTAGCCATTCTTCCACGTCTTGGGGCCTATCTATGTTGACCAAGATGGGGGCGACTACCACATTATTCACCCCCAGGGACCAGGCCAGTTGCCTTATCTGGGCTATCTCTCCTTCGTTTCCCCAATGGAGGAGCACTCGAACGGTGATCCAGGGCCTGGGGCTCTTTCGCCGTCTCTTTTCCGCTACCAGCTCCCTAACCCCCCACAACACCTTAGCAAGATCTCCGCCTACCCGGTACTTCTCATAGGTCGCTTGGTCCGCTCCGTCTAGCGAAATTACCAGCTCGTCCAGGCCAGATTCTATTATCTCGCCTATTCGGGTCTCGTTCAGCACGTTAAGGTTAGTGCTTATCTTGGCGCTCACCCTCCGTTCCCTAGCGTAGGCCACCATATCGAATACGTTATTATGGAGGAGGGGCTCCCCCCAGTTATAAAGGTCAATGGAGAGGGCATAAGGGGCTACCTGGTCCACGACCCTGCGGTAGTCGCCGATGGACAACTGTCCCTTCTTGCGAATGAGGGTGCCCCGGCCGGTGGGGCAGAGAGGACAGCGTAGGATACAGTAGTTCACCGGGTCTATGACGTAATGGTAGGGATAGCTCCGGAGCCGCGAACGCCCGCGCCCCATCTCTGCACGAAGCAACACGAGGTTGAGGGCCTTGCGAGGAGTCATGCAGCGAAGGGACCGCTGGCCCTGCATGCCCGCCTTCCGCAAAAGAGACGCTAGTCCGCTGGTGCGGGTGAATATTGATAGGGCCTTAGGGTTTACCATCTCCCCTCTTTCCTGCGCCCTCCTGGGCTGGCAGGGCGGCGGCCAGGAGCCGTTCCATCCAGCCTCCCCACTGCTTGCCGGAGGGAACCGGGCCCTTAACGCCCACCGCGTAGATATCGTTGGCCAGGATAATGCGGAGAGGCGATGCTAAGAGGAGGCGATAGAAGGCCCTCAGGAACGGGTTGCCCAGAAGGCGGTAAACACTAGCTCGGTGGTCCGACCCGAGGAGAGCCTTCCCGCCCCGCTGCCAGCGGGCCTGGGCCAGGATGGAGTCCTCCAGCCAGACGCGAGGGGTAAACCCCACTCTGCTCAAAGCCCGGTGTAGTCCCAGGATGTCTTGCTCGTTCACATGGATGGCCTGCTCGATCTCGGATCGTGGATCGGCCGGGAGGCGTCGGATGAAGAAGCGGGCCAATGGGTAGCCGATTTCTAAAGCCCACCGATTAGGAAGGGTGTGAATGACCAGATAGCCCCCCGGCCTCAGCACCCTGTAGGCCTCGGCCAGGGCCAGATCCAGTTCCCATGGATAGAGATGCTCAACCACGTCCAGCAGGAGGACCCGTGATACCGAGTTTGCACGTACCGGCAGGCCTTTGGTATCCCCCTGGACTGGCATGACCCGGCCCGAAGGACCTGCTTCCACCTGCCGTGCCGCCCAGGCGGTTAGGCCCAGGCAGTCGGCGGAATAGTCCAGAGCCAGGACCCGGCCACCTTCCCGAGCGCAATAGGCTGCGACTTCGCCACGCCCACAGCCCAGGTCCAGGAGCCACTGGCCCGCCGATACGCCTGCCAAGTAAACCGCCCGGGCCAGTCGGGGACGCAGTTGGCCATCTTGCAAAAACCGCTCGTATTCCCCCGGGGCGTTAAGAGAGAGCATGCGCTCCTGCCCGTAAGTGCTGGACGGCACCGAGCTGCGTCCTTGTTTCATTGCAAATCTATCCGTTTCCCTCGCAGACGGCCTCAAGGTGCTCCTTAACGACTTTACCGATGGCCTGGGTGCTCAGCTTCTCCTGGACGAGCCACTGGCCATTCTGAGCGAGGTGATTTCGCAGTGAATCATCCCTCTTCAGCGCCAGCAGCGCCGCCGCCAGCGATTGAGGGCTGCCCGCCTGACATACCATTATATTCAGTCCGGGAGTGAAAACCTCCCGGATGGCCTGCGAGTCCCGGGTAAGAACAGGCCGGCCCAGCGCCGCCGAGAAGACGACCTTCTGTGGTATCACCATATCCGCCTTCTGGCCCGTTCCGAAGACGCCTAGACAGACATCCGCCCTTCTTACAAAGTCCGCCAGGTATTCGGGGGGGAGCCATCCGTGGACAAAGGTGACGTTGGAGAGTCCCTGATCCCGGACCACCCGTTGCGCCTCTTCGAAAGTCTGCCCCTCCCCGATCAGCTCAAACACGGTGTCCGGATGTCCCAACATCTCTCGCGCCGCCCCCAGGATATACTCGACCCCGTGGAGTGGAATGAAGTTGCCGAAATAAACTACCTTGAAGGGGCGTCCAGGAGTTTCTAATGGGGGGTCTTCGCCTCGCGGCTGCTGGACATCTGCCCCCATCAGTACCCGGCGGAAGCGTTCCTTTTTGAGGCCAAAGCGTTTGGAGAACCACTTGATGTGCGCCTCTGTGTCCAGGAAGACCATATCGGCCAGCGAGCAAGACAGCTTGTCAACGAGCAAGAGGCCCAGGGCCAGCGGTGAACGGGGGCCAACCAGCTTACGGTCTTCTACCACGGTGCTGTATAGAGAGAGAAAGGCATCGAAGACCAGGGGCTTTCGCCGGACCCGGGCCAGTATCCAGGCCAGGACCATATCGAAGTGGCCAGCGTATCCTACCACCATTACATCGTAGGGGCCGCACTTCCGGTACTCCTTTATCAGCTTAATATAACTGCCGCAGGCCCGGCGGAGCAGGGATAGGCGAAACGGGTTTCGCTTTAAGCCTTTAACCTCGTCAATCTTGTCCTGGGTGCCGGACCAAATATTCGCCTGACATTTGATTACCTGGACACCGTTCTCCAGAAGCCCCTGGATTATCACTTTATTTCGGGGGAAGGTCTCGTCGTAGGTGCCGAAATAGCAGACCCTCACCCTTTCTCCAGAGCACCCAAGACCTTTTCCGGACTCAACGGCAATTCACGAATCCAGCTTGCGCCGGCATGGCGCAGGGCGTTCACTACCGCGGGGATGGTCGGGACCTGGCCCGACTCGCCGATACCCTTGGCGCCGAAAGGCCCCGCCGG
>JAUYDP010000091.1 GCA_030691805.1 Dehalococcoidia bacterium
CCTTGGAACAGTGAAGACGCACCTCTTCAGAGCCAGGGAGATGCTCAACAAAATACTTTCGCAAGAGATAGGAAAAATAGCTCCCACCAGACCAAAAGGAGGTAAATCCAATGGGTAATTTAAAGAGGGTGACGATTCCACTCGTTGCCGCGTTAGTGGTTGTTGCAGCTATGAGCGTCTGGCAGCTACCACAGGTCCGCGCAGCCCTCACTGGACCGGGTCAGGCCCTTACAGCGGTAACCGTAGAAGACCAGCCGCAGGCCGGGAAACCTTTTATTGGCATATCCCTGGCCAACAACAGCTCTCAACTCAAGGACCGTTTGGGACTTAGCACCGACCAGGGCGTCGTAATAGCCAAGGTTCTCCAAGGCAGCCCTGGGGAAAAGGCCGGCCTGGCCGAGAAGGATATAATCACCGCGGTTGACGGCTCGGACGTCAAAACGGCCCAGGAAGTAATCAAGGCGGTTCAGGCCAAGAAGGTAGGTGACCAGATAACTCTGGCTATCCTCAGAGGCGCTGGCAACCAGAATATAAACGTGACGCTGGGCGCCGCTCCAGAGCCGCCCAAGAATAAAAAAGGCCTGCTACCCAAGGATGGGCCAGGCGGCATCTTAGGGCCTAACCCCGGGGAGAACCTCCGGGGCGCAAAGATCGAGCTTACCGACAAGGACGGGAAGACCCGCAGCTTTGAGATAGTGGCTGGGACGGTGCAGTCCGCCAGCAGCGCCAGTATTTCGATTGTGCCAAACGGTGACACAGCGGCCCGCACCTTCCAGGTAACCCCGGATACCCGTGCCGGTCTTCGAGGCAAGGTGGAAGACCTGAAGCAGGGTGACCGGGTCATGGTGGTGGCAGAGGGAGGCAATGCGCTTCAAGTGCTCGGCGGTGGCCCCGCTATGCTCGGCCCCGGAGGGCGCTTACCGGCAGGCCCTGGCCGTGGGATGTTCAGCCCAGGATCACTGCCCTTCCACCAGTTTGCGCCCCAGAGCGGAGGGCAGCAGCCGGCGGCCCAAAAAAGCTTTTAAAGGAGACCGACCATGGACTGCCAGAGGGCGTTCCGGCTCTTGAACCCCTTCCTCGAAGGTGAGTTGGAGGGGACACAGTCTGAGCGTCTCCAAGAACATCTGGCCTCCTGCGCCCGCTGCGGTGGCGAGATGGAAGGGCTAAAACGCAGCCTGGCCCTGTTAGAGGGGATGCCTTCCCTTAACCCCCCTCTGGGGTTCACGGCGCGTGTCATGGCGCTGGTGTTACGGCAGAAGCCAGCCCTCACGCCAGCCAAGAGCGGTACCCTGGGTTGGGTCCTGGCGTCCGTGCTTGGGGGCTTTGGCGCACTTCTGGTGTATCTTTTCCTTGGCGAGCAGGGATGGCCCTGGGATGTCGCGGTGGTGGAATCCATGCAGCCCATGGGGCTGGAGGACCTGGCCTCGCTCTTAGCAAGCATGGAGGTCGGCCTGGTAATTGGTGTATCCTTACTCTTTGTAGCTATGGCCAGCCTGCTCGTCCAATTGATGGGAAAAGACCAGCGTTCTCGGTATGGATAGTTCCGGACGAGAATTGAACCCTGCCAGGGGTAGGCTCTGGTGGATTACAGCCTTGCTAGTCTTGCTTAATTTTGCTTTTATGGCGGTGGATGCGTTGGTTTTACCTGCACAGGGGCTGAGCGAAATTGTGCCATTGAAGTCTCCGCCTGAGGAGGCGCGCCTGCCGCGCCGCTCAAACCAATTTGACTTCCTCATGCGCAACTTCGGCATACGCCAGGTGGACCTGGAAAAGCCTCAGCCCGGAGTCAGACCACCCCTGGTGGACCCCCGGACCAGGCTCCCGGCCCACACGCAGGCTCAGCCATCGCTGCGCCCCTTCAGCCTCCATGTACCGGGATGGGGAGGGCTGGCGATGCACGTGGTCGGCCTTTTGGCGCTGCTTAGCACTTGTACCATTCTGGCCTTTTTCTTACCGGACCGATTCAGAGTCATGCGGGATGCCCTGGGAGGCTCCTGGGCACATAAGTTACGAACCCTGGCCATTGGACTGATTGGGTATCTTGCCGCCCTACTTCTCGCTTTCCTGTTAGCCATAGTCGTGTCTGGGCTGCCCTATTCGATAATGGCGATGGTGGTCCTGACCGCTATTACTGCGGTAGGTATCACGGCCGTGTCCCTGGCTTTGGGAAAGTGGCTGGCGTCGTTGGTGGGAGCGACGGCCCCACCCCTGGCGCAGCTAATCTTAGGGATCCTGGTGGCTTTTCCGGCGACCGTGCTTCCATCCTTTATCGGCTGGGGCGCCGCTGCTCTGCTCGCCTTCTTCGGAATGGGGGTTATCCTTCTAACCAGGTTGGGCAGCAGTAGACCCTGGTCCCTGGAAGCCTTACAAACTTAATTAATAGGAGGATAACCATGAACATCCGGCAAATTGTGCTGCTCTTCGTAGTAGGGGTAGCCGCAATATGGAGCGGCTACACGGGCTATAACCGTTTCTTTGTGCCGGAGGCCAAAGCGGCTTCCACCCAGAACCAGACAGCAACGGTAACCAGGGGCTCCCTGCAAGCCCAGGTCAGTGTCTCGGGTTCCGCTACGATCACCCGCCAGTCCAAGCTTTCGTTCGGCTCGGCTGGGATCCTGGGGCAGGTTTCGGTCAAGATGGGGGACGAGATCAAGGCCGGACAGATACTGGCAAGCCTGGACCCAAGCACTATAGCAACCCTCCAGAACGCAGTGACCCAGGCTGAAGCCACCCTCAATATCGCCAAGATGGACCTGGAAACGGCCCAGAACCCCTACACGGCCTCGGACCTGGCCGCCGCACGGCGGAGCGTGCAACAGACGCAGGCCAATCTGGACATAGCCGGGCAGGACCTGGAGAATGTCCAGAATCCCTATAGTGAGCTGGACCTCTCCCTGGCCGAATCGGCCGTGCAGAGCGCCACAGTGACGCTGGAGAATGCCAAGCGGAATCTTGGCCTGGCGCAGAACGATCCCACTAACAACGATAGCATCCGCCGGCTGGAATACGAGGCTTCCTATTACGAGAACTCCTACGGGAAGACCCTCTCCCGCTTCCAAGAAGGGGCGGTTGGCCAGGACAAGCTGGACCTGGACTACGGCAACCTGCTGACGGCCAAGGAGAAGCTGGCGGCAGCCCAGGAGAAGAAAGAGATATCCCTGGCAAATGCCCGTGACAGCGTGGCCAAGGCGCAGGATACCCTGGCCAAGGCCCAGGACGACCTGGCCAAGAAGAAGGCGGGCGCTGACCCCAAGGCTGTGCAGAAGCAACAAAGCGCAGTCATGAGCGCAGAGACCGCTCTCCAGAAGGCCCGGGATGACCTGGCCACGAAGCAGGCCGGGCCCGATGCCAGGAACGTTGAGAAGGTGCGCAACCAGGTGGTATCCGCTGAGGCAGCCGTGAATACAGCCCGCGAGAAACTGAAAGGCGCCACGCTCGCCGCTCCATTCGATGGTGTCGCGGGCTCTGTAGGCATCAATGTGGGCGAGCAGGTCGGAGCGAGTACGGTAGTTCTTACCCTTTTGGATCCAAAGGCCCTGCGAATTGACATGAACGTGGCCGAGAGCGATATCTCCTCCCTGCGCCAGGGACAGCCAGCAACATTGACGTTCGATGCCCTGTCCGGCCAAACATTCCAGGCCCGGGTGGACAGCATCTCCCCATCGGCCAAGGTGCAGCAGGGGGTAGTCAACTATCCGGTGGCCCTCACCCTGGATAGGGCGTCCGGGATCAAGGAAGGCATGACCGCCACCGCCCAGATAGTAACCCAGCAAAAGGATAACATTCTTCTGGTGCCAAACCGGGCGATACGGACCCAGGGACGGACTCGCACAGCGCAGGTCCTTCTGCCCAATGGGACCACCGAGACCCGCACTATCACGACTGGCATGAGTGGAGACCAGACCACCGAGGTTATCAGCGGATTACAGGATGGAGACAAAGTGGTTATCCCCACCACGACCACGACGAACAGGGGTGTTCCGGGAGCGGGTGGTCTCAGCGCACCTGCGGGTGGAGGCTTTATGGGAGGCGCACCTGCGGAGGGAGGCTTCATGGGAGGCACACCAGGACGATGATACAGACTAAGGACCTGACGAAGGTCTACCACCTTGGAGAAGTTAAAGTAGCAGCGCTCCAGGGTGTCTCTCTGGAGGTCGGCGAGGGCGAGATGGTGGCCATCATGGGGCCTTCCGGCTCCGGCAAGTCTACCCTTATGAATATCCTCGGCTGCCTGGACCAGCCGACGAAGGGGAGCTACGTGCTGGACGGCGTGGAGACCAGCCGGCTGAGCGATGATGAACTGGCGAAAATACGTAACCGTAAGATAGGCTTCGTATTCCAGAGCTACAACCTGCTTCCCCGCATGTCAGCCCTGGAGCAGGTGGAGCTTCCCTTAATCTATGCCGGGTTTTCGAAGCGCAAGCAGAAGGGCATGGAAGCCCTGGAGATGGTGGGGCTTCAGGACCGGGCTAATCACAAGCCCACCGAGCTGTCCGGTGGCCAGCAGCAACGTGTCGCCATAGCCCGGGCGCTGGTAAACGGTCCGTCTATTATCCTGGCCGACGAGCCGACTGGAAACCTGGACACTCGCAGCAGCGAGGAGATAATGGAAGTATTCCAGCGGCTTAACCGGGAGATGAAGGTAACAATCCTGTTTGTCACCCACGAGCCGGAC
>JAUYDP010000097.1 GCA_030691805.1 Dehalococcoidia bacterium
GTCTCATCACAATGCTCTCTGTGCCCAGGCTCAGTGCTTTCCTCGGAAAGCAAGGCGCCACGGATCCTGAGCAGTTAACAGGCAGTTCTCTAGCCCTCTGACCTGTTGGATTGCAGACGGCATTGCCTATGGTAGGAGCTACAGCTAATATAGGACAGTCACCCGCGGTCACTATCTCCGGTACAGGATTAACGACTGACGCGTCAGATTTTACAGCAAGCTGGGAAGCCTGTCAAGAAGTCAGCGCGTTTCTTTCACCCGAAGTCGCGCCTACCTGTTGCGTCAATACTAAAACTTACTGAAGGCGCCTATTGACAACCCTCTCGAGATGTTCTATTATTGACGCGTCAGTCAATCAGCGCATGCATCGGTCCACCCTTGTGGCTACACCGGGCTGCCGCAGAGAAAACCGCATTGAGAGTTGCTACACAAGTCGCACGAAAACACGGCGAAAACGCTAAAGGCGCATCGAATCCCGATGGACAACTGCGGGAGCAGCAGATGCTGGAGGTTGCTGCGCGCCTCTTCAAAGAGCGCGGCTACCGGGGCGCCACCCTCCAGGACGTAGCAGACGAGATAGGGCTCACACGTACCGCTATCTACCACTACTTCTCCAGCAAAGAACAATTGCTCTACCGCATCCTCGAGGAAGCCCTCAAAGATGCGGTGGCGAGATTCGAGGAGATCGCCGGCTCCGACGCCCCGCCGGAGCAGAGGATGCACCGCATGGTTCAGGAGTACATTTCCTTGGTGATCCGGCACACGCCGAGCTGGTGGGTGCTCCTCAGTGATGGCGAACAAAACTTGCCGCCGCGCCAGTACCGTCGCCTCCATCGCTTTGTGCGTCAGCAGGACTCGATTATGCAGAAGATCTTCCAGGAAGGCATTGAGTCCGGCAAGTTCTCGCGTCTCAATCCCAAGATCGCTGTTTTCGCGATCTCCGGGATGTGCAACTGGCTCTCCCGCTGGTATGATCCCAAGGGCGACGTCGACCCGGACACCTTGGCAGGTATATTCATGCACATTCTGGAGCACGGATATCTCGCACCTGAGAATCAGCCATTTGGCGCCAATGCCATAAGGGAGCTTGGAAAGACCCCGTTGCCGGAATTACATACTTCCTAGCCCTCGACGAAATGCTCTTCAAAAAGCAGAAAATCGAACGCCGCCAAAGCCTTGCAAGCCGTGCCCCGTTCCTATGGTTGCCGGTAGCGGTGCACAGAACAAAGTCGTCGCTTGCTCCGGTGCGCTCGCGGGGAACGGGCTTACCGAGCGAGCCAGATCCCCTGTATCGTTTAGCAAGAAGCAAAAACCGCCTCGTTGGGTCCTCGGTCGACAGCGCAGCGTCGACCAAAGCGTGCGGTTCCAAGCTGGGACGCCTTGATGGCGATCTCTGACCTGCGCCCTGATGCGCGGCCGGCCAATCTGCTATACATAGGGTCCAACGGCCCTAAATACGAGTATCGGAGGTTTCTGCCATGCCCAGCAGTGATGAAGACTTACGCTACACCCCTTCGGGTATAGCCCTCAAACCTGTCTACAGCCCTGATGATATTAGGGGTGTGGACTATTCAAGGGACTTGGGGGACCCGGCAGAGTACCCCTTCACCCGGGGCCTCTACGCCACCGGCTACCGGAAGTTCAGTTGGATCAAGCGGGAGGTGAGTGGCTTCGGCCTGCCCGAGGAGACCAACCAGCGCCAGAAGTACCTGATGCAGCACGGCCAGGAAGCCTATGGAGGCCAGCCCACCGTCAACCTCGTCTTCGATCTGCCCACGCAGCAGGGCTACGACCCCGACCATCCCATGGCCGAGGGGGAGACGGGCAAGTGCGGGGTGGTTTGTAGCTCCGTTGAGGACATGGAGCGCCTTTTCGAGGGCCTGCCGCTGAACAACATCAACACCAGCTTCATTACCTATGCCCCGGCGCCGGTCATGCTGGCCATGTACATCGTCGCTGCCGAGAGGCAGGGGATACCCCGGTCCAAACTGACCGGGGTCGCCACCAACAACTCGGTGGCAGGCCACATGGGGTCCAACATGCTGGCCTTTCCACCCCGGCCCAGCTTGCGCCTCACGGTGGACCTGGTCCGATTCTGCACCAGGGAGATGCCCCTTTGGAACACGGTCAATTTGGACGGCTACAATATTCGCGAAACAGGGTGTACCGCGGTCCAGGAGCTGGCTTTTGTCATGTGTGTGGCTATCCAGATAGTCCAGTCCTGTGTGGAGGCCGGCCTGAATGTGGACGAGTTCGCCCCACGGCTATCCTTCTTCTGGTCGGCCCACAACCACTTCTTCGAGGAGATTGCCAAGATAAGAGCCGCCCGGAGGTTGTGGGCCAGAATCATGCGGGAGCGCTTTGGGGCCAGTAGCCCCCGCTCCTGGTACATGCGCTGCCATATGCAGACCGCCGGGTATACCCTTGCCGCCCAGGAGCCCCTGAACAACATCGCCCGCGTGGCCATCCAGGCCCTCGCTGCGATCCTGGGGCAGACCCAGGGTCTTCATACCAACTCCTATGATGAGGTTTACTGCATCCCCACAGATGAGGCCGTGCGGGTGGCGGTCAAGACCCAGAAGATCATCGAGCATGAGACGGGCGTCTGCGATGTGGTAGACCCACTGGGCGGTTCCTACTATGTGGAATGGCTGACGAACCAGGTAGAGCAAGAGGCCCTAAAATACATCCAGCGGGTGGATGACCTGGGAGGCTACGTCTCGGCTTTAGAGAAGGGCTACATCCAGGGTGAGGTCGCGGCGGCGGCTCTTCGCTACCAGAAGGAGGTAGACAGCGGCGAGCGGGTGGTGGTGGGGGTCAACAAGTATGTGTCCGATGCGACCGCAGAGGTATGCGCTTTCGAGTACAACCCACGAGTGCGGGAGGTAGCTCTGGAGCGGCTGAAGGCTTTGTGTGAGCGGAGGGACAACGCCCGCGTGCGCCGCTGTCTGGACGCCGTGAAAGCCTCAGCGGCCAAAGAGGGCGAGCCGGTCATGCCCCATATTATCGAGGCGGCCCGGGCCGACGCGACCCTGGGGGAGATGATGGGTGCACTGCGGGAAGTGTTCGGAGTCTTCGACTCAAAGCCGGTCCTGGCAAGGTCGGGGTGCTAGTGGCGTATCCAAGTATCCTGGATAAGTCCGATAAGGAGTTCGCCGACTTCTACGAGGAGCTGCTGGAAGAGGTCAAGAACCGGATAGCCCAGGGCATCGTCGCCATCCCCGTTGAGCGGTGCCGTCTCATGACCGATAGCCAGCCCCCCTGGTACTTCCTCCACTTCTACCGCTACCTGGAGCAGTTTGGGGCCGTGTCTGTGGGCAGTCTGTATCTTAACACCCTGATCGGGGCCTGGGAGGACCAGCCCGACGGCACCTGGGGTCCTGCCAGGACCCCCCTGCAGAAGGGAATCGAGATCAAGACCCGCGACCAGGCCCTGCGGCTCCTCGCGGCCTGGGAGCTAGAGAAGCCCATCTGGCAGTACTTCTATGATCCCCAGATCAAGACGGACATGATGGTCCGTATGGCCAGGGAGTGGAAGCTGAATGGCTTCATCCTCCACTACAACCGTGGATGCGAAGGCAGCAGCATCGGCATAGCTGAGAACCGCCTGGGACTCCTGAAAGCAGGAATCCCAGTCATGACCTATGAGGGGAATATGGGGGACGAGCGGGAGTTCGATGAGCCCCGTACTCTGGCGCGCATCGACTCCTTCATGGAGAGCATGGGCTTTGGCAAGATCGCGCAAGGCTGAAGGACCGCAACCCTGGTCTCCATACGGGAAGCCCATCGGTGCGTTCCAAACCATCAGCCTGCAACGTTCTCTAGGAGGATCAGGTGACTAAGGATATATACGACGTCGCTATTATCGGCTCGGGGATAGGTGGCCTTTCCGCCGCCGCCCGTCTCGCCCGTAGGGGATACAAGGTACTTGTAACAGAACGCTTCCGCCTCCTGGGAGGGCGATGCTCCACGGTGAACCTGAATGGCTATCTCGTCAGCACCGGCGCTATCGCCATAGAGAGGGGCGGCCCCCTGGAGCAGACCTTCATTGACGTGGGGGCGGCCTTTCCGGTCAAGAGGCCCGACCCTCAAATGGCCTATTACGTTAACGGGCAGACCCACGTCACTCCTCCCAAGGGAGGCCTCCGCTGGCTCCTGCACCGTGTTGCCCAGGACGAGCGTGACGCCGAGCGCGTCATGGCCGTGATCAAACGGGCCATGACGTGGGCGGAGCCCTCCATGTCCATTTCGTTCAAAGACTGGCTGAGCCAGTACACCACCGACCCCAACATCCACGGGGTTTTGCAGGGCGCCATCGTCACCACGCAGGAGATCAACGCCTGGGAGGTCCCAGCCGGCGTGTTTATCCGGTTCATGAAGAATGGCGGATACCGGGACTTTGGCCTCTGCGAGGGTGGCAACATCACGATGATCGAGAACCTGGCGAATGTGGTCCGAAGCAACGGGGGGACCATCTGGACCAATGCCACAACAAAGCGCATTATGGTCAATCGGTGGACGGCCACCGGCATTGTCGTTGATCGCCCCAACGGCGAGGTAGAAGTCGGGGCCAGGGTGGTCATCAGCAGCGCCGGCCCCAAGAAGACCGTGGAGCTGGCAGGACGGGAGAACTTCGAGCGGGGCTATTTGATGGAGGTGGATCATAAGATCCGCCCCGCCCCCGTGGTAGCCCTATTCGTAGTCAGCGATCGCCCGCTCATCGAGCATCCCGGAGCGTTTATTCCGGTAAATACTCGCCGTCTGTATCTCATTTTCCAGGCCACTCTTACCTGCCCCGAGCTGGCGCCCAAGGGCATGCATTACCTGGAGGCATTCAGCACCTTCGCCGACTCCCTGGGACCGGTCAATCTCAAGCAGGAGATCGAGATGAATATCCAAGACGTCCGGGATATAGTCGGTGAAGCCTTCGATAAGCATGCCCGCATCCTGGCCGCCGAGTGCTTCCATGGCGACTGGCCCGCCGGACACACCTGGCCTGGCTACGATGTCGGCCAGAAGACCTCCATAGAGGGCCTGTACAATGTGGGAGACGGTGTGAAGCTTCCCGGCTGGTCCTCCGGCACACCTGCCGCTGCCGAAACGGCCCGGGTCGTCGTAGAGGACATTGTGAACCGGTATAGACCAGGTGGCAACTAGTACCGCGCCACAGTGAACATGAATCAATGTCATTCTGGGCCGGAGCGGGGGACGAATCCGCAGATTCCGCAGATTTCGCAGAGGTTAAGGTTGTCCAGCTTACCGGCGCCCACGATGGGGGCACGGCCATTAATCCTATGGCTGTGGAGGGCCAACTGGAGGGCTCCATGCACATGGCCATGGGCTTCGCCCTGACTGAGGAAGTAGTCTGGAATGAAGGCAGCGCCCTGAACCCGTCGCTGGCCTCCTACGCTGTTCCCAGCCCTTTGGACATGCCCCGGACTGAGTTGGTGCACATTGACTCCTGGGACCCCTAGGTCCCCTTTGGCGTCAAGGAGTCTAGGGAGGGGACCGTCGGCCCCACTGCTCCCGCTATTGCCAACGCCTTCTTCGATGCAGCGGTAATCCCCATGAGGAGCATACCCATTACGGCTGAAAAGGTCTTAGAGGCGATGATATGAACATCGCACTTAGGGTCGTTCAAGGTTTGTTGGCAATCGCGTTTCTGATGGCCGGTTTTCAGCACGGTTCCCAGCCTTTGGACAAAGTAGCAAACTCGATACGATGGGTACGTGATGTTCCTCCGGCGCTCGTACGCGTCATAGGCGTGAGTGAACTGTTGGGCGGGATTGGCATCGTCTTGCCTGCCCTGACGGGCGTTCTGCCCTGGCTGATGCCATCAGCCGGGGCCGGCCTTATGCTGGTGATGGGAAGTGCATCGTTCTTCCACGTCTCGCGGCGTGAATACTCGGCCGTAGCCATGACCGGAGTGCTCTTCGCCCTGGCTGCGTTTGTCGCGTACGGGCGGTGGGTTCTAGTGCCAGTCTAAGGACCGGCCTTAGTTATTTGTTTAGCTCCTGGATGGCGGGGCTTCTGACCAGATCCTAAGGGCGCTTAATTATGAAGCTACGCTCACCTGGGGCAAACTTGACAAGCCCATGCGCAGTACGTACAATAGTTACCAGTACGCACATGGAGGGGATTATGCGACGCTCCAATGGTGAAAACACTGTGAGGGCCGGGCCGGTACGGGTGAGCAAAAACGGAAACGCTCGTACCCTGGTAGTTCCTGCCGAAATCGTCAGGGCCGCACATGTTGAGACTGGCGACCAGTATATGGTGGAGGTCACAGATGGGGATTTGGTGTTTAGCCCCATTCAACCTGGACGCGAACGTGGTCGCTTTGTCGGTGAGGGCGCCAACCGTGTTCTTGAGTTCTCTCGGGGAGCCGGTATGCCAGCCGGCGCGGACCCCGTACAGCCTGATCCAATAGATTGGGACTTCTAGGCGTGACGCCCTTTTCACCAAGCAACTGGCCCCCTCTGCGCCAGGACTTCTTCAGAGGAAGCAGCCTGCACCGGCCGGTTTTCCAGGGTGACATATTCGAGAACGTTCCCTACGTCAAAGGCCAAGCAGGCGATTTCCCCGGTGCAGACCCCAAGCTGAAGGTGGAACGTCGGAAGGTAGCCGCTCTTTGCTATCCTTGCGAAATGTACTCCAACGGCATCCTGGCAAGGGTACAGACAATAGCGGTCCTCCGCGAAGCCGCGAAGTTGGGTATCCCGGACAACTGGCAGGGCGCCTTCTTCTCCTGTCCCCTTCCTGATCTTACCAGCGACGGCCGGACGTGGATTATTGACTTACGAACCATGGGCAACATAGACCGCTCTTTTCTTACCCCACGGAATCGTTTGGAAACCCTGACGGAGTTTGGATGGGCCTATTTACGCCAGCGTCTCGGGATATACTTCACCCGCGTTTCCTACCATCTCGGAGACCTCCAACAAGCCGGAAGCGTTACCTGGCAGGAGACCGAGTTGTGGGAACAATGGTGTGCGATGGGCCGGGCTACTGAGGAGTTCCAGCAATGGCTGGACACTACAGACATCAACATCGGTTTTACGAGGCGCAAGGCGTTGGAACGCGGTATGTACCGCCTGGTAGCGTCCGCGATGAGGTAGTCTGCCCTCTCAGCAGAACCCTACTGCCATTGGCCTCCAATTCTCCCACCCCAATAGTGTGCATTCTTCTCCCCGCTCCTGCAGGTACAACAACAGCACCTGGTCCTCTTACGGATTCACCCCTATTGATGGACTTCCATTGGCCGGTTGATATTAACCGCGTGGGTTGGTATCAAGACAGAAGAGACAGATAAGACCCGCCAAGGTTCGAGTACAGTCAACACCCGCGTCCAGTAGCTTGGAGCGCGGTGCAATAGCTGCCTGCCCCCTCGCCTTGTCATACTTGCTCTTTGTACTCGGTAAAACTACCAACCAAT
>JAUYDP010000101.1 GCA_030691805.1 Dehalococcoidia bacterium
CGTTCTTGGCCTCGCTGTCTTTAAAAATGCTGGTGCGGTAGCCGAAGCCGAGATCTTCTTTGCACAGGACCAGCTCCGTACATTCCTCACTGAGTACACCTGCCCAGATCAGCACGTCGCCGATGCAGGAACCGAAGGCGCCAGCGTTGGCTACGATTGCCCCGCCCAGCGTACCAGGGATGCCAGCGGCCCATTCGAGCCCGGCCAGGCCATGTCGTGAGGCGAAACGGGCCAAACCGGCCAGGGGTACTCCCGACTCCGCCCGTACTTGACCGTCGGGCGATATACAGACGTTTTGTAGCCGGTTCTCGATAACCATTCCGCGTATCCCCTTGTCGCTTACCAGGATATTGCTTCCATTTCCCAGCACAAAGACTGGGATGCCCCTGGTGACGGCGAAGAACATGGCCTGGGCGAGGTCATCCACATCCGAGACTTTGGCGTAGTAGTCCGCTGCTCCCCCTATATGGAAGGACGTGTGCCAGGACATACTCTCTTCAGTCAGCAACATCATCATCTCCTCCTGCCGGATGGGAAGCGTCTCGCATCCTCCCAGCCAAATTTCCCAAAAGCCAATCGCCCACCGTATCCACGTCTCCTGCGCCCACGGTGAGGAGCACATCCCCGTACCGGAGGTTGTCCACGAGATAAGAACATGCCTCTTTGAGAGAGCCCACCGACCTGGCGTCCGCGTGTTTCAGGGCAGCCGCTAGATCGGAGGATGTAATTCCATAGGTGTTTACCTCACGGGCTGCGTATATATCGGCTATTAGCACCTTGTCGGCCTCCCCGAAGGCTTCGGCAAATTCCTCTAGAAGCAGCTTGGTGCGGCTATAGGTGTGCGGCTGGAAAAGACAAACCAGCCGTTTCCCGCCGAAGCGCTCTCGGGCCGCCTTGAGCGTAGCCTTGATTTCCGTTGGGTGGTGGGCGTAGTCGTCCACAATAGTTACGCCGCCGGCCAGCCCTTTGGTCTGAAAGCGGCGGGCTACACCCTTGAAGGAAGCCAGGGCGCCGGCCATTTTCTCCGTCGAGAGGCCGATAAGGTTCCCGGAGGCTATGGCTGCCAAGGCGTTAGAGACGTTATGCAGTCCCGGAAGCTGAGTTGAAAAAGTCCCGATTGACCTGCCCCGGCAGGTGACCCCGAAGTCGTAGCCTCCGCAGGCATTCGGCTTTGGGTCAACGGCTCGCCAGTCGGATGCCGGGCCGAGGCCGTAGGTGATGGCCCGTTCTCCCATGATTTTGAGTGCTCCGGGATCATCGCCGCAGAGAATCACGTGGCCTCCCTCAGGGACCGACCTTATGAACGCCTGGAAGGTATCCAGGAGGGCCTGGTAAGTGCCGTAATAGTCCAGGTGTTCCGGCTCGATGTTGGTTACCAGGGCCATCCAGGGCCGGAATTCCCGGAGGCTTCCATCAAACTCGTCGGCCTCGGCCACCAGGAACGGGCCGCGACCTAGCCGGGCATTAGTTTTAAGGTCCAGGGGATCGGCCCCGATGAGCAGGGTGGGGTCCAGGCCGGCTTTTAAGAGCATAATACCGATGAGCGAGCTGGTGGTGGACTTGCCGTGGGTGCCTGCTACGGCGATGGTCCTTTTTTCGTCCATAAGCTGTCCCAGGAAGGCAGCGCGCTTTACCACCGGAATACCGCGCCTCCGGGCCTCTTCAACCTCCGGGTTATCGTCCGGCACAGCCGAAGATCGCACCACAAGCTGGGCGTCGCCCACGTGGCTGGGCTCGTGGCCCTCGAAGATAGTTGCTCCCCTGGCGGCCAGCCGCTGGGTAACGCCGCTGCCCTTCAGGTCCGAGCCGGTTACCGAGCGGCCCTCTTCCAGCATCACCTGGGCGATTGCGCTCATACCGATGCCGCCGATTCCCACGAAGTGGAGCCGTTGGGGTCTTTCCATCAGTCCTTGGCCTTTCCTGCCGACGTCAGAGTGAAGATTATGACGAAAAACAGCGTCACCAGGAAAATCAAAGGTAGATATTGGGCTAGTGATCCCCCTGAGACTCCCGGGGCCAGCCCAGGGCCGGGAAGGGTAATGGTGATAGGCTCTGGGTTTGGGTGACGCCGGAGGTAGTCCTGGCCAAACATAACCGTGGCGTAGGAGATCAAGAAGCCGTTGACGGCCCCCATGACTCCTCCCAGAAACCGATGTGCCCTGATCAGGGGAATGCCTCCAAAGGATGATCCTACCCAGAAGAAGACCGCAACAACAGCGAGATAGAAGATAATATAGAACCAGAGACGGTCGTCGGCTGTGTCAAGGGGCTGTAATGCGCCGATGTTCCAGGCGGATGTTCCCTCATCTGACGCCAGTAGCATATCCAGGACCCTGGGAAAGCGGTTGATCATAGATACCAGCCTCAGGCGCATGGGGTCCTGGGTGAAGATCCCCGTTGCAGCCATAACGCCGGCCAGGGTGATGGCCTCTGATCGCATGCCTCTCCAGAAACCGAACAGTCCGAAGGCCATTACCAGCAGGACCACCAGGGTGCTCTGGTCCAACCGGAGCATCTCAGCCACGGCTGTCCACCGCTTCTGCGGCCAACAGTGCGATATCCTGGGCTGCCTGGGGGCGGCTCAGTGCCCTGGCTTCTCTACTCATTCGGGCCAGCGATTCACCGTCTTGAATAAGCTCTTTCACCTTGGAAAGCATGGCAGCCAACTGGCCGTTGCGCATGATCAAGGCTGCCCCGGCCTGGGCCAGGTAGTAGGCATTCTTCTCCTGATGGGAGCCGGCGTATGGGTAAGGCACGAGGATGCTCGGGAGCCCCGCTGCGGGGTACTCGCCCATGACCGAGGCCCCGGAGCGTGAGATGGCCAAATCGGCGGCGGCCAGCGCCGAAGGGAACTCCCCATGAAGATAGGGATACAGGGAATAGCGAGATGCCAGGTTGTTGTCCAGTAGGGAAGCCCTCTTACGCAGCCAGCCCTCGTCATCTTCGCCGCAGATGTGAAGCACCTGGCAGGTTTGGAGGAGCGTCTCCAACCCGTCGCTGATGGCCTGGTTGATGCTTCGGGACCCCCGGCTGCCTCCAAGCACCAAGAGCGTGGGCCAACCTTCGCTTAGCCCCAAACGTCTACGGGCTTCTGCTCTCTTAGTCTCCCAGATTTCTTCGCGCACCGGATAGCCGGTCTCGATTACCTTGCCCGCAGGCAAATATGCCCTGGAGGCCGATGAGGTAGCTGCAATCCGAAAGGCCAGGGGCGCCATGAAGCGTATGGCCCAGCCCGGCTCTATGTCCGGCAGGTACAGGACCAGTGGCACTCGCCGCAGGCGGGCGGCGAGTGCCACTGGAACGGAGGCATATCCCCCTGTCGCCAGGAGCACATGGGGCCGGAAAGCTGCCAGTGCCCTCCATGCCTGGCCCAGGCCCCAGGCCATCCGTCCAGCGCTTCGAGCGATCATCAGAGCGCCCTTCCCGCGAAGGGGTCCGGCCTGGATGCCCAGGAAGGACACTCCCTCCCTCTCCACCAGGCCCTTTTCGATGCCGCCCTCAATGCCTAGATAAAGGACTTCGGTATCCTGACCCCGCAGCCTTCTCCAGGCTCGCACTACTGCCAGGGCAGGATAAACGTGGCCGCCGGTGCCGCCTCCTGCCACGGCGAGGCGAAGGGGTGGTATGAATGCGGTTGCCTGGGTCATTTCTTACGCTCCAACAGCCGTTGCCACAGTGTGGGGCCTCCATCCACGGCATGTTTGGAGAGGTTAATCAATATTCCCACGGCTGCCAAATTAATGGCCAGCGCGGAACCCCCATAGCTCAAGAAGGGGAGGGGTATACCCGTAAAGGGGATGGACTTGGTAATGCCACCAATGTTGATTAAGATCTGAAAGGCGAACCAAAAGGTGATCCCTGACCCCAGGAGGACGCCGAACTGATCAGGGGCGCGCATGGATAGTCTGAACCCCCGGTAGAGGAGGATGGCGAAGAGGGCCATAATCCCTACAACCCCGATGAAGCCCAATTCTTCGCCGATAATGGCGAAGATAGCATCTGTATGGGAACCGGGAACGTAAAAGAACTTTTGCCGGCTTTCACCGAGACCCAGTCCAGAGATTCCACCACTACCTAAGGCCACCAGGGACTGGATGATGTGGAAGCCTTTCCCCTGGGGGTCCTTCCAGGGGTCGAGGAAGGACTCCATACGGCCGGACCGGTATTCTGCTCCAAATATCACCAATAAACCTGCTACTGACGCTATTGCTATCAAGAGGAGCAGATGGCGCAGGCTCGCCCCGGCGATAAAGAACAGAGCACCCGCGGCCAAAAGAATGGTCACGGTAGTGCCCAGGTCTGGCTGGAGCATTATGAGTCCTCCAACCAGGCCCGTTAACACGACAAAAGGGACGAGCCCGGCCGAGAAGTCCCGTAGCCTATCTCCCCGACCGGTCAGCCAGGCGGAGATGTAGATAATCATCGGTAGCTTGATGAACTCGCTGGGTTGCACGGGAGGCAAGGGACCCAGGCGGAGCCACCGGGTGGCTCCGTAGGAGCTTACGCCAATTAAAGGCAGGTGCACAGCGATGAGGGCAAGTATTGACAGCACCATTCCTGCCAGGCTTAAGTCTCGCCAGAGGTGGTAATCTATCTTTGAAAAGACTAAGAGAAGAATAAACCCGATCGCGGCAGAGAGGGCCTGGCGTACGGCCAAGTAAGAGGCATCGTTATAAGCCGTCAGGGCGTATCCAAAGCTGGAGCTATAGACCATCTGAAGGCCCACTATGATCAAGACAACAACTACAGTAAGAAGGATCCCGTCAGACGGGCCTATCTGGGCTTTGGCCTTAAGGGTCAGAATCCTCTCCACTAGCGAAGTCCCTCCACGAGTTCTTTGAACCGCACTCCCCGTTCTTCGTAACTAGGGAACTGGTCGAAACTGGTAAAACCGGGGGCCAGCAGCACGACATCGCCCGCCTTAGCAAGCGAGGCCGCAGTTTCTACGGCCCTTTCGAAGGCGTGGGCGCGCCGCTGGATAAGAATGTCCTCCCCATGAGCCGTCCGTTTGGCCAGGACGTCCTGAAGCAGTTCTCCACCTTCGCCATAGAGGATTACCGCCTTACACCGCTGGCGAATGGCTTTGGCCAGAGGGTCCATAGGCAGGCGCTTGTCCCTTCCCCCAGAGATCAGGATTACGGACCTGTTGAATGCATTGATTGCAGCTATAGCCCGATCGGGCGTAGTGGCGATACTATCGTTGTAATAGGAAACTCCATTAACCGTCCTCACCAGTTCCAGACGGTGGGGGAGCCCTCTGAAAGAACGGGCCACCTGCCCGGCGACCCGTGCCTCCACCCCGCAGATGACCGCTGCCAGGCTGGCGGCCAGCACATTATAGAGATTATGGCGGCCCAATAGGCGGACCTCGGCGGCCGGGCAAATCGTTGCTATTTTCATCCCTTCTAGCGACACTACAAGCTCACCGCGCCGGAGGTAACCGCCTGCGCCCAGGTCTTTTTCAATGCTAAAGAAGAGGACCCGGGAAGGCGCCTCTTGCGCCATCGCCTTGACGGCTGGGTCGTCGTAGTTCAGCAGGAGATAGTCATCCGGATGCTGGTGGCGGAAGATGTTAGCCTTGGCTGAGGCATAATCCTCCAAGGATGCATGGCGGTCCAGATGGTCTGGCTTGAGGTTGGTGATCACAGCGACGTTGGGGCTTTCCTCCATGGATTCTAACTGAAAACTGGAAAGCTCCAGGACGGCCCAGGTCTCCTGGTCCATCTCTGGAAGACGTTCCAGTAATGGGGTTCCCAGGTTACCCCCAACCAGGACCTTTTTGCCGGCGGCATCCAGCATCTGGCCCAGGAGTGTGGTGGTGGTGGACTTGCCGCAGGATCCGGTTACCCCGACCGTTCGCCCAGGACATAATTGGAAAAAGAGGCGTGTAGCCGAGCTAATGGGAACTCCGGCGCGGCGGGCCGCCGTCAAAGGGGCGATGCTGGGAGGCACGCCAGGGCTAACGAACACCAGGTCTGCGCTCAGGACAACTTCCTCCCGATTTGCTCCCAGAGAAAAGCATACCCCTAGCCCGTCCAACTGCCTCATGGCAGGTTCCAGCTCTATGGCGGGCTTGGAGTCACTGACGGTGACCTCTGCGCCGTGGGAGGAGAGAAAACGCGCCAGGGCCAGCCCCTCACGGGCCAGGCCGATTACCGTGACCTTTTTGCCTTGGAATGCCTCTGTGGCCACCTGACTGCGCGCCATCATTCCATGTCCTATCATGACAGCGCCAAGGCGATTCCCAGTATGGACGCTATCATGCCTATCAACCATAAGCGGAGGGTCACCTGAGGCTCTGACCATCCCTTGAGCTCGAAATGGTGGTGAAGTGGCGCCATTAGGAAGAGGCGCTTGCCTCCGGTGAGCTTGAAATAGGTCACCTGGAGAAGCACCGACCCTGCCTCCATAACGAATACTAAGCCCACCACCGGAAGCAGGAGCCAGTGTCCGGTCATGAGGGCGACTGTGCCAAGGGTGGCCCCCAGGGCCAGGGAACCCGTATCTCCCATGAAAACCCTGGCTGGGTGGGCATTGAACCATAAGAACGCCAACGTAGCCCCCACTACCGTGTAGGAGAAAGTCACGAGGTATTGCTGTCCCTGGAGGAAGGCGATAACCCCGTAAGCGGCAAAGGCGATGGCCGCCGTGCCTCCGGCAAGCGTATCCAGCCCATCAGTCAGATTAACTGAATGGGCTGTTCCCATGATGGCCAGTATAGCTATGGGAAGGTAGAATAGTCCGATATCGTATTTACCGGCGAATGGCACATAGATGGTGCGAAGATTAAAGAAGGTAAATAAGGTTACGGCTGCCGCTACCGAGATCAAGAAAAGCCAGCCGAACTTAAAGCGGGGCGCCAGTCCCCTCGTCTTGCTTCCCAGCAGGTTCAACAGGTCGTCCACAGCACCCAGGACCCCGCTGCTCACCATTACCGCCAGTGGTAGGAGGATGGAGAGCTTTCCTACCAGGTTGAAGGGCACTGTTACGATGAAGACCGCGACGAAAATAAGCAGTCCTCCCATGGTTAAAGTGCCGGCCTTAGCCGCGTGAGAAGCAGGAGCATCTTTACTAACCTGCTTACCGAGATCTAGTCGCTCCAGCACCGAGAGGACTGGCCCGGCCATTATCATGGCTACCACGAAGGAGAGGGCGCCTAATGCTAGCGAAAGGGGCATTATCTCTCCCTCAATCTTTCTACAATCTCTTCCATTGCCATGGCCCTGGAGCCTTTTACCAGTACTATGTCTCCTTCTTGAATTAAGGCAAGCAGCTTGGCGGAAGCCTCCTCTCGGGAGTTCGTGAAGATGACCCTGGCGCCTGCCGCCTCAGCCTCCCGTCCGATGAGGGCGGCCATTTCGCCCAGAACGACTACCAGGTCTACAGTCTGGGCGGCCCTTTTGCCAACCCGTAGGTGTCCTTCTACCTCGAAGGGACCTAGCTCTCGCATGTCTCCCAGGACGGCTATCCGCCTCCCCTGAAGCTCCGAGAGGAGGTCCAGGGCGGCTAGGGTAGAGGCCGGGCTGGCGTTATAAGTGTCATCTATTATCAGGCTACCCTGGATTCCAGGCGTGGAAAGCAGCCGAAATTCCTGGGCATTCTCCAGGCCAGCAGCTATCTCCCCGAAGTTAAGACCCGCCGTCAACCCAACCGCGGCGGCCGCTAGCGCGGTATGCACGCTGTGCCTTCCCAAAAGCCTTACGTTCACCGGTACAGCTTCCTGCATGTAGCGTAGGACAAAGGAGGTGCCATTCAGCCCTTTGGTCTCTAGACCCTCGGCCCAGATGTCGAAGGCGCGGTCCAACCCGTACAGGAGTACCCTAGCCTTGGTTTGAGCAGCCATTTTGCGGACCAGGGGATCGTCCCCGTTCAGGACCGCAGTGCCATCTTTGGGTAAAGCCTGAACCAGCTCTGACTTGGCCTGGGAGATGGCCTCCATGCTTCCCAGCCGCTCCAAGTGGCTGTGCCCTATGTTGGTTACCACCCCTACCTGGGGCATGGCGATCTGGCAGAGTTTCCGGATCTCCCCCGCCCCATACATCCCCATCTCTAGGACGACCTGCTGGATATCCTCATCTAGATTTAGTAAGACCAATGGCAGGCCGATCTCCGTGTTCAAGTTGCCTTCACTCTTTAGGACACGGTAGCGGGTGGAGAGGACCGAGGCAATTAGCTCCTTAGTGGAGGTCTTGCCAATACTGCCGGTTACTCCAATCACCCCGACAGAGTGCTTCATTCTCCAGTAGATGGCCAGGTCCTGAAGGGCTTCTACCGTATTCTTGACCTGGAAGACCGTAGGTCGTGGAGCGTAGGGGTCGAGGTCCACCGGCCTTACTAACAATAGCCCCTTTGCTCCTCGCGCCACAGCCTGAGAGGCAAAATCATGGCCGTCTACTCTTTCTCCCTTCATTGCCACAAAAAGGGAGCCGGGCATTGCCTCCCTTGAATCAGTTACAACGCTGTTAAAGAAGTCTTCTCCAACACCGGAAGGAGTAAATTTTACTATAGTCTTTCTCAGGGCTTGTAGCACATCCCTGGTAGAGATTCCTTTAAACGCCAGCCTCAATTCTTAACCCCCGGCGCAGCGGTCAAAGCTCCCGACGGAGGAACACGCAGGTAGACAAGCATCTGTTCAGCCATGCTGCGGTAGATTGGGGAGGCAACGACGCTGCCCCATGGATCATCCTTGGGTTCATCAATCTTGATCAAGATAATGAACCTGGGGTCCTCGATGGGGCCGAAACCTATAAAGGATGCGATGGTGGCGTTGGAATACCCAGTGGCGCCGAGGGCTTGAGCTGTCCCGGTCTTGCCG
>JAUYDP010000141.1 GCA_030691805.1 Dehalococcoidia bacterium
AGTCTGGAAGCTCCGGTCTACATTCATCCAGGGATACGCCCGGACGTGGTAGCCATCCCTATGGGCCAGGGCCATACGGCCTTCGGACGGTACGCCCAGGATCGGGGGGCCAACCCCATCTATCTCCTGGATACTTCGCTCCTGGGAAGCGATGGCGAGCTGGCCTGGGCAGCCACCAGGGTGAGGCTTGTTAAGACGGGGAAGACCGTCCGCATATCCAAGGCGGAGGGCAGCGTCACGCCGGTGGAGCCTTCCGACGTGGATATCGTAGGGGTTACCCGGCAATGAGGAGAGACTAGATGCCGGAACGCCCGCACCGTTGGGGAATGACGGTGGATATTGACCGCTGTACCGGTTGCCAGGCTTGCACGGTAGCCTGCTGGGCGGAGAACAACATCACCATCAATACCCAGGACATCGTTAACGAGCGCCGCGGGTACTACTGGATACGCATCGAGCGCTACTGGGAAGGGGAATCCCCCGCTCTTAAGGTGCGCTTCTTTCCGGTACTCTGGCAGCAATGCGCCAATGCCCCCTGTGAGCCGGTTTGCCCCGTTTATGCCACCCACCGCAGTGTTGACGGCATAAACATCCAGGTTTATAACCGCTGTGTGGGCACCCGGTATTGCGCCAACAACTGTCCATATAACGCCCGGTTCTTCAATTTCTGGGAGCGCTGGCCCCCTGAGCCGATGAACAACTACCTGAATCCAGACGTAACGGTGCGCAGCAAGGGTATCATGGAGAAGTGCAGCTTCTGCGTCCAGCGCATCCGCCGTACCGAGCGCCAGGCCGCTCGGGAAGGTCGGGAGCTTCGGGACGGCGAGGTCCAGCCGGCCTGCGTGCAGACCTGTCCCACCGGAGTCTTCACCTTCGGCGACCTGGCCGACCCGAATAGCCAGGTGTCCCAGCTTGCCCAGGACCCCCGCCATTACCGACTCCTGGGTCACCTGGGCACAGACACGTCCGTCATCTATCTGAAACGGATTGACCCATAGGTTTTATGCGTAGAGATAGAGAGCAACCAAACGAGGTCCGGGTTACGACGCCGGAGGAAATAACCGGCGATGTCCTACGCCGCTACCAGGCCGTAGGCAGAGGCTACTGGATCGCGGCGGCGGTAACGGCCGCCCTCTTCCTGGTCGGGGTCATGGGTCTGGCCTTCCGCCTGGCGGGAGGGACCCAGGACCAAGCGGCCTGGGGCTATTACGCCGCCACCTTCGCCTACTTGCTGACCACGGTTCAGTCAGCCCCCCTGGTTTCCATGGGTCTTTTGTTCACCAAGGCCCATCTGCAACGCCCCATCTCGCGATCGTCTTTGCTCTTCGCATTCCCTGGCCTGCTGGTCTTTCTGCTCTTCATTCCGCTGCTACCGCTTATCCCGCCGACCAAGGGACGCAACAGCCTCTGGTTCGAGTGGCCGGTGGGGGCGCCTCATGTGTTCGATACTCTAGCCCTGGGTTTCCTGGTCTTGAGCGGGCTGGTCTACCTCTGGATGGCCTCCTGGCCGGACCTGCTTACGGTGCGTACCCACGGCCGGGGCTGGCGACCGCGCCTGGCCGGATTCCTTGCCCCGCACTGGCAGGGGACGCAGGGGCAGTGGAGGGTCCTCAAGAAGGCCCTGGTCTTCCTGGGGGCGCTCTACTTCGTGGCCCTGGTCTTCACGAACTCCATCCTGAGCAGTGACCTTTCGATGAGCCTGGTTCCCGGCTGGCAAAGCGCCATCTACCCGCCCTATCATGTCCTTACCGCGCTTCAAGGAGGGGTCGCCGCCACCATCGTCGCTATGGGAATATGGAGGTGGACTGGCTTTCGGTCCTACTTGCTCTTCGACCACTTCTGGGCGCTGGGCAAGCTGCTGCTCACCCTCTCCCTCCTGGGCATCTACTTCTGGTGGTCCGAGTTCATCGTTTACTGGTACGGGCGGACCCCTCGAGAGCAGATGGTCCTGCAACTGGTGATGGTCGGACCATACCTGCCCGTGTTCCTGAGCGCCTTCTTCTTCTCCTTCCTGGTCCCCCTCCTCTCGCTGATTTGGAACCGCGTGCGCCAGAGCATTCTTGGCCCGTTTCTGGTAGCCTGTAGCGTGCTATTGGGACTCTACCTTGACCGGATCAGGCTCTACGTAACGGCCTTCGCCGCGGCCCAGGTTAGCGAGCATCCGATTGAACAGGTTCCTGCGGCCCACCTGCCCGATGGAGCGGATATCATGATGATGGTCGGGCTGCCCGCTGGAGCAATTCTTCTCTACCTGGTGGCTTCGAGGCTGGTGCCCGGTATCTCGATCTGGGAGTTGAAAGAATCGTTGCTTCTAAGAAAAGCCCGACGCTTTGTACAGGGCTACGCAGTCACCCTGGGCAAGCCGGAGTGAGGGTATTGGGCTAAGCGATGCAGGACCGAAGAAAGCTGACCGACTCCAAGATCAACGAGGACCTCCTCCGGTCCGTAGACCATACGCCGCGGGCCTTCTGGATCGTGGCCGGTTTCCTGACCCTCTGGATTGGGGGAGGCCTCTTCGCCCTGGGGAACATGCTCTTCTGGGGCCTGGGCGTCACCGGCCTCAATCGCCCGGTCATGTGGGCTTTCTTCGTCACCAACTTCGTCTTCTGGGTCGGCATCAGCCACGCCGGGGTTATGATTTCTTCGATCCTCCGTCTGACCCACGCCGAATGGCGCCGGCCGGTGACCCGGGCGGCCGAGGTGCTCACCGTCTTCGCCCTCTCGACCGCCGCCCTGATGCCCATTATCCACGCTGGGCGTCCCTGGCGCGTCATCTACTGGGCGCTTCCCTACGACTTCAACCGGGGCGTCTGGCCCTCCATACGCTCGCCCCTGATTTGGGACCCTGCGGCCATAGCCACCTACCTTACGGGCGCCGCCCTTTTCATCTATACCACGATGCTTCCCGACCTGGCGGTGCTGCGTGATCGGGCCTGGGGGAAGCGCCCTCTGCGCTTCTGGCTCTACGCCATCCTTAGCCTCGGGTGGCGAGGTTCCTCTAGACAGTGGAAACTTCAGGCACTGGCCGGCATCCTTCTCTCCGCGGTCATCCTGCCCGTCTTCGTATCCGTGCATAGTATCGTGTCCTGGGACTTTGCAGTGGCCCTGGTGCCCGCCTGGCACGCCACTATTTTCGCTCCCTATTTCGTCCTCGGAGCTATTCACTCCGGCGTCTCGGCAGTGGTCACGCTGATGGCCCTGATGCGCCGCTTCTTCCACCTGGAGGACTACATAACGCCGGACCACTTCGACGCCCTTGGACGCCTGCTAATCGCCGTGGCGCTGGGCTGGTTCTACTTCTTCTTCATAGACTTCATCTTCGGACTCTACAGCCGGGAGAGCGCCGAGGTGGCCGTTATGGAGCTTCGGCTATTCAAAGCGCCGTACAACATTCTCTTCATTATCTTTATCTTCACGGCTTTCCTGATCCCGGTGCCCCTATGGTTTATGCGCCGGGTCCGTCGAAGCGTCCTGTTGATGTTCATCACTACCATTTTGGTGAACATTGGGATGTGGCTGGAGCGATTCATCATCATCGTCCCCGGGCTTCAATACAAGCAACCGCTGGACTTCACCTGGGGTGAATACAGCGTCAGTATCACGGAGCTAGCCATCGTCTCGTCCACCTTCGCCGTGGTGAGCCTGGGGATCCTTCTTTTTTCCAAGTTGTTCCCCCTGGTACCGCTCTCCGACCAGAAAGAAGGCCAGCGGCTCCAGGACGAGATAGAGATAGGCAAACGCTCCGTGCCAGCGGTAATCCGAGAGGAATGAGAGGTAGGCCATGGCCAGGACACAGGTTCTGGGGATATTCCGAGAAGCCGACGCAGCAGCCGGCGCCATAACCCGCCTCAAAGAGGCAGGCGTTCCTCCACAGGAGATGGAGGTGTTGACGGGCGCTCCGTATCCGGTGGGGGCCTTTGGGGAACATGTCGCCCCGCACCGGCTTTTCGTATTCCCGCTGTTGGGCGCGGCCACGGGCCTGGCCGTGGGCCTGCTCTTCACCGTGGGTACGCAGGCATCCTTCCCCATGCTAACCGGAGGCAAGCCCATCCTCTCCATCCCTCCCATGGCCATCATCATGTATGAAGCGATGATGCTGGGGGCTATTATTTTCACGGTGCTGGGGGTCATCTTCGAGTCCCGCCTGCCCCGGCTGCGCCTGGGCCTCTACGACACCCGCATCACCGAGGGATACATCGGAGTGCTGGTCTCCTCCACCAAGCCGGACCTCCTCGGCGCCGCCCACCACGCTCTGGAGCTAGCCGGCGCCGAAGAAATCAAGAGCGATTCCGGTGGCGATGGCTAGTTGTTCATGAGAATTCTCCGCAGGGTGGCCGTTCGTGTCGTACTGTTTAGCGGGATAATTACGCGCCTCACCACGCTCCGTAGAGGCAAACGTCCCCAAAGCTTGTATACTGGTTGCCTTCTACCTTCTCCCCAATTCCGTAGGGGCAGACGTCCCTCTGTTTGTGGTATAACTTTCCCCCCATTCCATAGGGGCGGACGTCCTCACAGCGTAGAAGAATCGGATAGGCGAGGCTTTCTAGCCCTGCCGCGTGTAGGGCGGTTCATGAACCGCCCCTACAACGGTGACCTACCTGCCGCCAACCTACACCGTAAGGGCGAACGTACCTGTGTTTGCGGTATACCTTTCCCCCAAATCCGTAGGGGCGGACGTCCCCAAAGCTCGTATGCTAGTTGCCGTCTACCTTCTCCCCAATTCCGTACGGGCGGACGTCCCCAAAGCTCGTATACTGGCTGCCGCCTACCTGTCCCCCAAATCCGTAGGGGCGGACGTCACTGTCCGCCCTGGGGAGGGGCGGGGAGGGGACCCACCTCCCCGCACAACGACCACCTCGCCGGACCCGCCGAACCCACCCGCCGCCTCCACGCCCTGTACCGGCGAGGCATCTTCGTCCTCATCGCCTCAATGGCCCTACTGGCGGCACCGTGTGTTGGGACACCTGGTTACCTGATAGACATCTTCCCGGAGATGCACTACTCTCCCGTTTACCGCCCCCAGGAGCCGCCCCGCCTCTCCCCGCCCGCTGACTCCGTTCCCGTGGGCGGGAAAGAAGTCAGCTACAACCTGGAAGAGGCCCGGCCCCTGAAGAACCCCCTTCCCCAGAGCCAGGAGACCGTGGCCAGGGGAGTACAGGTCTTCCTCCTCAACTGCTCCGTCTGCCATGGCCCCACGGGCCGGGGCAACGGCCCCATGGCCGATCGCTTCGCCAAGGCGGGCGCCACACCCCCCTTGGACTTCACCAGCCAGCGCGCCATGGGCCGCACCGATGGCGAGCTATTCTACTTCATAACCAATGGAACCGGCTTCATGCCCCGCTTCGGCCCGCTCCTCTCCCCCGAGGACCGATGGGCGGCGGTCCAGTACATCCGCACCGCCCAGCGGTAACCCGGGCCGCCTCGGACGTCCCTACACCAACCCGCCCGTGTTGGCGAGGCATACATGTTATCTATCCATTCCACGTTGGACAGCAGTCGCGCCTTGAAATACCTGGTTGAGCTATACCGGATATGCTAAACTGAAATACAGCAACGCACCCGTAGCTCAGAGGATAGAGCATCGGTCTTCGGAACCGAGGGTCGGGGGTTCGAATCCCTCCGGGTGCGCCAGCTTTTTTACAAAGTTTTCAGAGCGCTTTACACCAAACTGGCAGAGCACTATTCTCTAGGCAGAAGTAACCATGGCAATAACGCAAGGCTGATGGGGGCTTCTGCTCCTATAAGCCGAGTGCCCATTAAGGGCTGGTCAAAGGGGAAACTGAGCGCTTCCACAAGGGGCACTCAGTTCCGGTAAGGATATCCTGGTGCCCCTACCTATGCCCAAAAACACCTTCTTGACAAAGACCCCCACTTGATACTAAAATCAGTATCATGGCAGGGCATGAAGAGTGGTCTGTTGTCTTCTATCGCGATGAACATGGTACCAGCCCAGTGTACGACTTCCTCCGCAGTCTTGATGCCGAGGCCCAGGCAAGCATTGGTTGGGCTATCGAGCAGTTGCGGGTGCGCAACGTGCAAGCTCGAGAGCCGCTGGTGAGGCATCTGGAGGACAAACTCTGGGAACTGCGCCGCGAGAGCAGGACGAACATCTACCGCTTCCTGTACTTCTTTTTCACCGGGCGCCGGATCGTGTTCGTCCACGGCTTTCAGAAGAAGACGGAGAAGACGCCCCGGCGGGAGATAGCAGTCGCTCATGCTCGATATACGGCCTTCATCCAACGCGAAGGAGGTGAATAACATGGCTACCGAAACGAAGCGCGATCTCATCAAGGAAGGACAGCAGGATTACCAGGAGTGGCGGGCGAGCCTGGTGGACACGCCCGAAAAGAAGGCGCTTTATGAGGAGATCGCTGCCAAGAGTGACCTCTGGCTGCAACTCGCGGAAGCTCGCCAGGCGGCAGGCCTGACTCAGCGGCAACTGGCCAAACGACTGGGAGTTTCTCAAGCGCAAGTGGCCCGTATTGAAAAGCGGGGCTATGAGTGCTATACCCTTAATTCTCTGCGCCGCTATGTCAAGGCTTTAGGCGAAGGTTTCTCCCTGGAAGTGAGGGTACAACAGCTAAGGCACGAGGAGCCCTTTTCAGTAACTGTCAATCCCTAAGGGCAGGAAGCGCTCAGCGCGTTCAGGCAGGCAGTTGGAGGCGGTCCCACCCACCCCTTCAGGGCAGCTTGCAGGCTTATTGGCAGCCGCCCGGTCCCCGATTTGCTGGCTTACCTGCAAAACGAAACCGAGCTGACCCACTCCACGCTGGTGCGCATTCTCAAAGAATCGGGCCGCCTGGCCGAATTCTTCAACAACCCCCAACGCTTCATGGATGCGGTCGCCAGGATCATCAAGTACGAGCTGCACCGCCTGCTGGTGGATGGCATCAAGTATGAAAAAATCCCCGGCGAAGGGGCAGCGGCCGAATGGGAAATGCTGTTGTTCAAAAACGAGGAACTGATCAATTATCTGACAGCCCAGCAGGTCAACAAGTCAATTTATGAGTATGTCGTTTACGATTCGGATCTTGAACGCGAGTTTGCCCTCAAGTTGGATCAACGCGAGGACATCAAGCTATTCGTCAAACTCCCCGGCTGGTTCCAGATTGATACACCCGTCGGCAAATACAATCCGGATTGGGCCATTGTGAAACACAACGATCAAACACTTTACCTCGTGAAGGAAACCAAGGGCACACGGGACTTCCTGAAGTTGCGCACCAGTGAAGCGGACAAGGTGCGTTGCGGACAACGCCATTTTGAAGCCATTAACGTGTCGTTCGCTGTGGCTGTCAATGCGAATGACGTGTAGTTATATAGCCCCCACCCTCGCTAAATGGCCATGAACTAGGTGGCCACCCTAAAGGGCTCCGCTGGTTGCGTCCAGTTGGCAACCACCACCAGCCCCGGTTCCCAGCTACGGATGGACTCAGCTATTGACAGTACCTCCAAAAAGCTTGAAAATCAAGTTAGTTATCATTGCAGGCGCTCTGAATCTTTCTCTCCGTCCTATGGCAGCTATTGGTAAGGAGGGCTGGTAAAACGCCCCCCAGATAGAGTGTTTCGCTATGCGGCAAAATATACCGTTTCCACCGGCTCGACGGCAACCAGAGCCGGAACCCAAGCCGCCACCGTCCAGGCTAGAGATCCTGGGACAGCGGTCCAGCCGGTTTTACGCGCGCTTCCAGACTGCCTTCCTCATCGGCGCGGGCATGCTCGTCGCGCTGGCAGCGCTAGCCCTTTACGATACAGCCAAACCGCCGCCGCAGCGTCTGACGCAGCGCGATATCAACGCCGCCGTCGCCCGTGCCCTGGCATCGGCCACGCCCGCGCCATCGTATGCATCGCAGGTGTACGAGATCATCCATCCATCGCTCGTGCGTATCCAGGCGCTCGTTTCGAAAACCGAGCCGAAACCCGAAGTCTCGCTTGGCACCGGCGTCGTAATTGACGATAGCGGGACCATCCTGGCCAGCCTACACATCGTCAGGGACGCCACAGAAATTCGAGTCACTTTTGCTGATGGGACCGAATCAGAGGCATCGGTTATGGTGAGACAGCCGGAAAACGACCTGGTTGTCCTGCGACCAGCCGTAATCCCTGATGATTTGGTGCCGGCAACCATGACCAGCTCCGACACGCTGCACGTCGGCGACGAAGTCGTCGCCGTGGGGAACCCCTTTGGAATTAGCAACTCGCTTTCGGCAGGGGTAGTTTCCGGCTTGAGACGAAACTATGTTTCTCCGAAGACTAGCGAAACGTTGACAAACCTGATTCAATTCGACGCAGCGGTCAATCCCGGCAACTCGGGAGGACCGCTGCTCAATCGCGACGGCGAAGTTGTCGGCATTGTCACAGCGCTGTTGAACCCAACCCAGCAGGATGTTTTCATAGGCATTGGTTTTGCCGTGCCCATCGAGACCGCCGCCGGCGCACTGGGTTCACCGCCCTATTAGTTTTGGACTCCGCAATGGGTGGA
>JAUYDP010000238.1 GCA_030691805.1 Dehalococcoidia bacterium
TGGCTCGGGTCCGGGCAAGACCACAGGCGCTGGACGGTCCGGCGTGACCAGTTTTGAGGCGCCTGGGGGCTACGGCTATTCTAACCAAAGAAGCGGTTGGATTGCAACAAGGCGCCCTTCGGTAACAGTTTCATTTGACGCATCACGCAAGGACTCAGCGGGAGGTGTCCGTCGAAATTTTGGGTGGACCTACCGACCCCTGCGTAAAGAGGTGCGGTGGCCATTTCTTGGCAATACGCGCCCGTTGGAGGTCCATGCTTGACGGTTTATCGTGGACCATCAGCACTAAAAAGTGAGGGGCACCCCATAGAGGGAGGTAGTTCCGTGCCGGGTTACGGGATACCGCAGAATTAGGGAGCTTAAGGAAATAATCCGGTGCAGGCGGCAGGAGGGCGTAGCCCCGCCCCACCACCCCGTGGCGGACAGGGCCGTCCGCCGCTACGTCTTGGTGGGAGCGTACTCCGTTCGTAGCGGCCGACCGCTGTGTCGGCCAGGCGGGGCTTGGCTGCACCCAGTTTATTCTTCAAGAATCACAATTGTGCGGTATCCCGCCGGGCTGGCGTTACGGTGGAGGCGCGCTCTCTTTGACAGGCGCCTGACCCGGTGCTAACATCGAGACAAACCCGACATGGAGGTACTCATGAAGGACGGCCAGCTTCTAGTGGTGGACCTCTCTAATAGGTCATTTCACACCGAAACCATTCCTGCCCGGATCATGGCCGACTACGTCGGAGGGCGGGGTCTGGTGGCCCATCTGCTCTACGGGAAGGTGATCCCGGGGACGGACCCGCTGGGGCCACAGAACCCGCTTATCTTCGTGGCCGGTCCGGCCCAGGGTCTGAGCGCTCCCTATAGCCCGAAGACGGTGCTGGGGACCAAGTCCCCGCTTACCGGGACTTATCTCTATTCTGTGGCCAGCGGCAGCTTCGGCCATGACTTGGCCCGGGCCGGGCTTTCGGGACTCATGATAACCGGTTCCGCGCAGGAGCCTACCTACCTGGTTGTAGAAAGCGGCCGGGTGTCCTTCCGGTCCGCCCGGCACCTTTGGGGCAAGAAGACGGTAGAAGCGCAACAGAACATGGTCGCTGATTCCGGCCACCCTCGCGCCTCGGTGTTGGCCATCGGGCCCGCCGGCGAAAGGGGGGCCCTCCTGGCCGCCATCGTTACTGAAGGGGAGCGGTGCCGCACCTTTGGCCGGGGCGGGCCGGGAGCCGTTATGGGGTCAAAGAACCTCAAGGGTGTAGTCCTGGCTCGTGAGGCTTCAAATAAGGCGGCCGCCGACCCCCAGGCCTTCCAGGACTTCTGGAAATGGGTGAACCGGAAGCTCAAGGAGGCCCCCATGTGGGTAGAGGAGCGCCGCCTTTACGGTACAGGGGCGGACATGGTTACCCTCCTCAAACAGGGCATCCTGCCAGTGCGCAACTGGCAGAGCGCCGTCTTCCCCGGCGTGGAGAAGATTTGCCCTGCCACCACCACGGAAGAGTATCCCCGGCAGTCCGTAGCCTGTGGCCCGTATTGCCCAAGCCCCTGCTCCCACATCTCCCGTATCGAGAGCGGGCCATACAAGGGCGCTCGGACCGAGGGGCCGGAGTACGAGACCTACTACGCCATGGGATCCAACTGCGGGGTTGACCGGATGGACGCCATCGTCGCCGCCGAAGAAATCTGCGACCAGTACGGGCTGGACACCATGTCCGTGGGCCTGGCCATCAGCTTCGCCATGGAGTGCTACGAAAAGGGCCTCCTCTCCAGCCAAGACGCCGAGGAGTTGGACTTGCGCTTTGGCAACCACGCGGCCATGGTGGAGATGACGCGGCGCATAGCGGAAGGGCAGGGCCTGGGCCGGCTCCTGGGCCAGGGCACACGGGTGGCCTCGCGAGAAATCCCCGGCTCCGAGGAGTTTGCCATCAATATGAAGGGGATGGAGCCGGGGGGCTATGAGTGTCGGGGCCTGAACGGCCAGGCGGTACAATTCGCCCTGAGTCCCCGGGGAGGCTGCCATCATGCCCTGGGACTCCCTGCCAGGGCGGAGGCAGCCCGGGGCACCGGGCGGGAGACTACCGGCAAGGGTCAGCTCCTAAAGAAGGGGGCTGTGGACCGCATTTTGTACGATTGTGCCATTCTCTGCACCTTCTCCCAGGCGATTCTGGGCCGGGAGGCCCTCCCCCCGCTCCTTCAGGCGTCCTACGGCCAGAGCTATAGCCCGGAGGATCTGGAGAAAGTCGGCATGCGTATCCTCACCCTGGAGAGGCTCTTCAACCTGAGAGAGGGCCTGGGGCGGAAGGATGACACCTTGCCATCCCGGCTGCTCAAGGAGCCGATGGCCGACGGCCCTAACAAGGGCTTTGTCGTAGACCTGGAGCCCCTGAAGGACGATGCCTACGCCGCGCTGGGGTGGGACTCTGAGGGGCGGCCTACCGCCGCTACGCTGAGGGAACTGGGTTTGCGAAGCTAATACGAACAACTTGGCGGGTGTGGCCGATTCACAACGGATGGGCGGGTCAGCCAATTCTCAACGGATAGGCGAGTGTCCCAAACCTATGTCTATACGGGCAAGGGCCTTCCTCAAAGGGGTCCAAACGGATAACGGATGGGGTAGGATAGGCTGCTAGCCTAGAGGGGATGCCCCACCATCCGTTATCCGTTATACATCCGTTATCCGTTGTGAATCTGTTGCCAGTTGTGAATCGCTCCTAATCTGACCCACTTTTTCACTCCCAACACACGGCTT
>JAUYDP010000319.1 GCA_030691805.1 Dehalococcoidia bacterium
AGGCCGTAGGCAAGGGGGTGTCCCCAGAGTATACTCCCCATGCGGGCGAGAGCGGCGCCGCAGGCTGGGGATTCGGGGGTGTCCCCCGTCGTTTGTCCCAAGTGTTGGTAGGCCGGAGGCAAGGGGTGTTCCCAGAGTGTACTCCCCATGCGGGCGAAAGCGGCGCCGCAGGCTGGGGGTTTGGGGGTGTCCCCCGTCTTTCTCCCCTTCGGGGTAGGGGGGAGTGCCCAGAGTTGTTTTGCAGAAAAGGCATCAGCCTTTGTATAGCCTAAAGCCGGAGCGGGTGTCAAGGTAAAAAATCTCAGGTTGTCACTGCTCAGGGAAAAAATCTCAGGAGCCGGAATCTCCGGCTCCTGAGATCACTTTGAGAGCGCCACCCTGCGATATTGATTAAACTATAACGGCCTCTTTACCTCTGTACAGACGCCCTTTCCGGGAAGCTCTCTGGACGCATCACCAGGACCCAACCTGCGATGAAGGACAGTTTGGCAACGATGGCTCCCAGAATGATGTTGTTCCACATCAGGGGCCAGTTGCCGGTGAACCCATAGATCCACGGCGAAGCAATAAACCAGGTGCCAGTGGCGAAGATTAAGCAACAATATGTTCGACAAGTAGAAGTGGATGGGTTACCATAGGAGGCACCCATTTGCCTGCCGGATAAACCTGTCCGAGAGGAAGCGCCGTGCTGATGCTCTGGGTGGGGCATGGCCGGAGGGATGGGACCTGGATTCGGAGGACTACGGATGAAGAAAGGAGTTCGCAATGGCTTATCGAGACCTTAGGGCATTTCTACACAGGCTGGAGGCCGAGGGTGAGCTGGCCCGAGTTAAGGCTGGGGTTGCGTTGGAGTACGAAGTCGGCGCAATTTGCCGGAAGACACTCGATGCCCGAGGCCCGGCGCTTCTTTTCGAGAAGGCGGGGGATTCCGCCTTTCCCCTGGCCACCGACCTGCTGGCCAGCCGGCGTCGCATGGCCCTGGCCCTGGAGACGGAGCCATCCGAGTTGATTCGGGAATGGGGCGTGCGTACGGCGCAGCCCATTCATCCGACCATTGTCTCGACCGGCCCTTGCAAGGAAAATATCCTGAAGGGCGATGACGTGGACCTCTTCCGCTTCCCCATCCCTGTCTGGAATGCCCTGGATGGGGGACCTTTCATCACCTTGGCTATTCACATCAGCAAGGACCCTGAGACAGGCGAGTACAACGCCGCTGTCTACCGGTCCCATGTCCATGACCGCCGTACCCTGGGGATCGCTGCCGCTCCCTACCGCCATATCTCGCAGCACCGGGCCAAGGCGCTGGCGCGGGGAGAGCCTTTTCCGGTGGCTATCGTTCTCGGCGTTGACCCCAGCATACTGATTTCGTCTGTCTCCCCATTCCCATTCGGGGTTGACGAGTTGGCCATGGCTGGAGCACTGCGGGAAGAGCCTCTGGAATTGGTAGCCTGTGAAACGATACCGCTATACGTGCCGGCCCATGCTGAGATCGTCCTGGAATGCGAGATGCCCCCCGACGTGCTGCATGACGAGGGGCCATTTGGAGAATTCACTGGATATTACGGCATCGAGAACCGGCGTCCGGTGCTTCAGATAAAAGCCATTACCCATCGCCATGGGGCCATACACCAGGCCAGCTATGAGGGAAAACCTCCCCAGGAGACCAATGTGCTTCAGGCGGTGTCCATCGAGGGGGAGATCTTAAAATATGTTTCCTTGCCGGGGATTAAGGCTATCAATGTCACGGAAGGCGGCTGCGGGGCCTTCAACGCGGTGGTCTCTATTCAGAAGCGGTTCGAGGGCTACGGCAAGATGATGGGTATGGCCGTACTGGGGACCTGGGGCGGCCGGCTGATGAAGAACGTTACCGTGGTGGACGAAGATATAGACCCTTACAACCCGACCGAAGTAGAGTGGGCGCTGGCCACTCGGGTGCAGCCTCACCGGGATGTGGAGATAATCAAAGAGGTGACGGGGATCCACCTGGACCCCTCCCTTCCCCTGCACGAGCGCCTGACGGGCCACTCCCGTACCTCCAAGATGATCATAGACGCCACGCGGCATGACGCCAAGGAGTTTGAGATTGTGTGCAGCCCCGAGAAAGGCGCCGTGGAGAAGGTCGAGCGCGAGTGGGCCAAGTACGGAATCCGTTTGCCTGGCGGCTAGGCCCGGTTTCGCAAGGAGAATCAATCTAACTAACGCCCCTGAACCACGACGTCCACCAGGGCGGCCTTTTTCTGCTCTCTAACGACGCGTACTGCTCGCTCCAGGGCTGGCCCAAGGTCTTCTATCCTCTCAACAGGGCCTTCCCCATGCAGGCCATATGATCGGGCCATCTGGGCGAAGTCAATGGCAGGATCGGTAAGCCGGGTGCCGATCCAGGCGCGCCTCACGTCCCGCCCACGAGTCCTGGCAACCTCGGCCTGGTGTTCCTCCGAGTTATAGTAGGTGCGGTTGTTGAGCATCACTATCAGGAGGGGCAGGCGGTGGTGGGCTGCCGTCCAGAGGGCGCTGGGAGTGAACAAAAAATCGCCGTCCGATTGTAGGCTGACCACCAGCTTATCCGAGTTTCGGTAAGCCAGGGCCGCCCCCACAGAGGCGCCAGCCCCATAGCCCAGACCGGCCCCGTTACAGCGTCCGAGGTACTGTTGAGGGTGTTCCCAGTCCCAGAGCCGGCGCGCCCACTGGCCCCAGGTATCATGGGTTAGTACCCAGTCCTCGTGCTCGATAGCCTGGCCCACTTGCACCACCAGTGCGCCTTGCGGGATAGCTGTGCCGTCGCCGGAAGACGCCTGGGACCGTGCCCCGGCCCTCCGGGCGGCGTGCTGGCCGGCCAGGCGCCGGCGGCGTTGCCTGACCATCTCGGTATCAGTACCCTGCTGCCGGCAGGCTCGAACGAGCTCCTCTATCGCCAGTCCGGTGTCGGCGATTATGGGCACATCTACCGGCTGAAGCTTCTGGTAGTCGGATGACCAGCTCCTGGTTACCAGCTCATCCAGGGAAACGTGAATTATCCTGGCGTCCTGTTTGAGGTATGAAGAAAAGGACCTGGTGGCCTTGTCGGTCCTTCCCAGCGCCCCGTAAAGGTCTGGTACATCCAGGGCCAGGACTACGTCGGCTTCCGCCAGGGTTTCGGGCTCGGCGCAGGTAGCGTCCAATGGGTGGTTTGGCGGGAAGTTATACCTTCCCCCCCGGTCGAGGACCGGCGCTCCCAAGGTCTCCGCCAGATCCACCAGGGATTCCACGGCCCTGGGGTTGCGGCCGACGAAGTCGGCCAGGATGACCGGGCTCGCCGCTTTGACCAGCAGGTCAGCCGCCTTCCTTAGAGCATCTGGGTTGGGTGGCAGGGGCGGAGCCGGCGCATAGCGGCTGACATCGGGCATTGGTACCGGCTCGGATAACCGTCGTTCCTGGATGGCCGAGTCGAAACAGAGGTAGACCGGCCCGCAGGGCTCGGTCACTGCAATGCGATAACCGCGAATAAGCGAGTCGGCCAGGGCGGCGGCGCTATATGGCTGGTCATCCCACTTGACGTAGTCTCGTACCAGATTTCCTTGCACGAGGGCGGTGTGGACCCAATCTATCCACGGCCGGCGGAGGGAGGTGTCCATGGGACCGGTGCCTCCCATGACTATGATCGGCGCCCGGTCGCACCAGGCGTTGAATATGGCCATGGTGGCATGTTGAAGGCCAACGATGTTATGGGTAATGGCCGCCATGGGTTTGCCGGTCGCTTTGGCATAGCCGTGGGCGATGGCGACGGAGACCTCTTCATGGCAACACTCGATTACCTCCGGGCAGCGGTTGCCCCCGTAGTTCACTATGGAATCGTGTATACCCCGAAAAGTAGCCCCTGGGTTAAAGGCCGCGTATTCGATGCCCAAAGCCTTCATCAGGTCCACCACGATGTCAGACCCATATTCAGGTTCCCGCATACTCTCATTCATTGGCACTATCTCCTGTGAATTCGATGGCGTCATCAAACGTGGCCCGGCGCATCTGGATATCTTCCGGCCTCACTCCAAGGACAACCGGCGGGCCCGCCTTGCCCGGCACATCTTAGCACAGATTGGACAGCCCCACTATATAGCTGGATTGGATCGCCTGTAGTAGGGGGATTTTGGGGCTTTCCAGTTGGTATCAGGGACCAAAGCCCGCTTGGTTTATTGAGAGGGCACTTCCAGGAATAGGGGAAGTCTAGAAGGGGT
>JAUYDP010000281.1 GCA_030691805.1 Dehalococcoidia bacterium
TGGGATGAGGCTTTCCAGGAGGTGGCCGCCCGTCTGGCCGAAGTCCGGCACAGCGGGCAGCCGGAAGGCCTCATCTTCATGGCCGGTTTCCTGGAAGGGACCCAGCCCATGGTGCGCCGTTTTGTACGGGCCTTCGGGACACCCTATTTCTATCAGGAAATGAGCCTTTTCCAGAACAACAAGGCGGTCGCCCAGAGGCTTACCTGGGGAGCCGGGATGGAGATAAATGACCTTTCCCGCTCCCGGTACGTACTCAACTTCGGCGCTAATCCGTATGAAAGCCATGCGCTTTACATTCCGCTTATGCAACGACTCGTCGAGGGAAGGATGCGGGGCTCCCGTCTGGTAACCCTGGACCCCCGTCTCTCCGGCACCGCGGCGCGAAGTGACGAATGGCTCCCCATCCGGCCGGGCACCGATGCCGTGGTGGCCCTGGCCATAGCCAATGTGATAATACAGAAGGACCTGCACGACCAGGATTTCCTGACGAGGTGGACTAACCTCTCACCAGCCCAGTTGGCCCAGCATCTCCTGGCATATACTCCCGAGAGGGCGGCTGAGATCAGCGGCCTTGCTCCCGCCCAAATAGAGCGGATAGCCGTGGAGTTCGCTACAAACAAGCCGGCCACGACCCTTTCCGCAGGTGGAGCCACCCTCCATGTCCATGGCGTTCAGACGGAGCGGGCCATCGCCCTGCTGAACGCAATCACCGGTAATGTGGATATACCCGGTGGTTACTGCCTGCCCCGGTCCTACCAGCTCGCTGAGCCGGAGCCTAAGCCGGTTGAGCCGGGCCCTCCCCTGGACCCTGTACGTTCTTCCCGGCTCTTCGCCGACCTGCAAGAGGGAAAGCTGCGAAGCAAGGTCTTTATGACCTTTTTGGCCAATCCTGCCTACCTCTATCCGGAACCGCAACTGACAGCCAAAGTACTGAGCGACCCGAGTATGGTGCCTTTCCACGTGGCTGTTGACAGCTACGTTACCGAGACCTCAGCTTTGGCTGATATCATCCTGCCTTCGGCAACCTATCTGGAGAGTTGGGATATCCAGTCAACCCCTTCCTGCGATCTGGTACCGCGGGTGAGCATCATGCAGCCGGTAGTCGGACGGCAGGGGGAATCCTTGCCGTTTCATGACATGAGCATCGAGCTGGCCCGGCGCATCGGTGGGGGTATGGAGAGATACTTCGACTTCGGCTCTATGGAGGCGTACGTTTCTGCCATTGCTTCCCAGGTCCCCGGCCTGACCCAGGCCGGCGGCATAGCGCACTTGAAGGAAAACGGATTTTGGTCTGAACCTAATGCCCGGCCAGCGTACCGTATATATGAAAAAGGTGGATTTGCTACTCCTTCCGGTAAGTTCGAGATCTCATCCAAGGCCGTGGAGGAGAAGGGGCTTTCCCGGTTGCCCGACTTCCCTCCAACCTCCGATTCCAGAGATAAAAAGGAGGAGTTGGTGTTGGTCACGTTCCAATCGAATGTGCACACCTACGGGCGGACGGGGTCGTGCATGTGGCTTTCGGAGATCGTCCACGATAACCCCGTTTGGGTCCATCCGGAGACCGCGGAGGCGTTGGGTGTGCGCAAGGGAGATACGGTGACTATTAGCTCCGAAAAGGATAGCCTGACTGCTAAGGTCTGGGTGACCCAGGGAGTACATCCCGATGTCATTGCCATGGAGGCCGGTCTTGGCCACTGGGAGTCCGGCCGGATTGCCCAGGCGAAATCTTTTGAGAGCCAAGACCCGAACACCCGGCTGGTCTGGTGGGAGAAGCACGGCAATGGGTCCCATCCTTACCGTCTGGTTCCAATAAAAATAGACCCGGTGGGGGGCAGCCCTGCCTGGATGGGGCTGCCGGTTACCGTGACCAAGGCGTGATAGGTCCAAGGAAAGTCCTTGCTACAACGCGGACTGGCGGCCCGGTAAGACCCGCCAGTCTTGCAGGGGAAGGTAGTTAGTAGAGGGCCTGTGACAGGGGAGGACACTTGATGCTGCCTCGCGAGAGGATACCCGGATTACCAATTAGCCTGCTGCAAAGGATAAAAGAACTGCCCCGTTGGGTATGGTTCATCCTGGCAATCGCGGTCATACCCCCGTTGACGACCCCGGTAGTCGGGCTTGCCCGCTACACTACCAGTAGCTCAGAATTCTGCTTGAGCTGTCACGGGGCAGGAGACACGCCGGACCGGTCTGTCAAGTCCGTGGTGCATCCGGGGTTCGACAAGGTCTCTTGTGTTGACTGCCATGCCAAGCATGGCCAGATCGTCTATGAAGGGTACGTTAAAGGTTTCGCCGCCGAGCCGGAACGGGTCAGCGTCAACTGCGTACGTTGCCACGAGGCTGTCCCCCTGAGGAATGATGCCCAGGGCTTCAAGTTCAATTTCTCAGATATCACTATTACCCATAAGTCCCACTTGGAACGAGGGGCGACCTGCGCCGCTTGTCATTCCAACGTGGCCCATGACTTGAGCGTTCCTCAGACCAACCGGCCTCGTATGGAGACATGCAGCCAGTGCCATGCGGTTAGTGAGAGTTGTGTCAAATGCCATGTTAAAGGGCCTCCACCTGGCGCCGCTCCTGTGCCCGCGCCAGAGCGGAGCGGGTTGGAGACGGATGGGCGCATCCTGTATCTGCGGACGTGCTCCGCCTGTCATGGAACGCGCGGCGACCAAATAGAGCGGAGAAAGCTCAATTCCTTAGCACTTCTGGAAGAGAGGGGCGACCAGGCGTTATTCAGCGCTATTGCCGAAGGCCATGGACCCATGCCTGGATTTGGGGTAAGCAAGGGGGGGCACCTCAGCTATGATCAGATCATGTCCATAATCGGTTATTTAAAGGTGCTGGCTTCTACTCCTACAGGACCCATACCCGCCCAAGCTATATTCGAGAGCCGCTGTATCGTTTGCCACGGCCAGGATGGCAACAAGATGGAAGGGGTCCGGCTAGGTGATCCCCAGTTCCTTGACGCTTGGGGAGATGCCCTCTTAATCCAAGCGATAAACGAGGGTAAAGGAGGGATGCCGGCATTCTTTCGGGATAGAGGTGGTCCTCTTAGCCGGCAGGAAATAGACGCTGTCCTGGCTTACCTGAAGAGTCTGGGAAAGAAGGGCGCCGCGCCTCAGAGCGGCCAGGGAAAAGAGCTATATGCCAAAAGCTGCGCCAATTGTCACGGGGAGAAGGGGGATGGACTGCCCTCTGCTAACCTCGCGGCGAAGGTATACCTGGAAGGACGCGGCCAGGGCGAGTTGGTAAAGGTGACTGAAGAGGGTAAGGGAGGAATGCCCGGCTTCGGACCTGGGAAAGGGGGGTCCCTTTCCAGAGAGCAGATTGCTGGGATAGTCCAGTATCTGCTGGGAGCGGCTAAATAGGGTCTAGGTTTCACCCCGCCTGGTTGACGTGGGATATATAACGTTCGGCCATTTAAGGGCACTAGTATATACCGAAAGATACATCCCCTGCCAGGCATAAATATATCTATAGCGGGATAGACACCAGCAGGCAACCAACGTAATATGTATTAGGGCGAGCTAAACTCAGCTCGTGACACCAAGGGCCTAAGAAGGAGTTATGAAGCGAAAGATCCTTGCAGTCGGGGCAGCATACGCCATGATTTTATTGTTAGCTGCCTGTACGCCTCGTGCTACTCCCACCCCACAGCCGCCCAAGCCACCTGTTTCGGGGGAAGTGCCTCTAAGGGTAGAAGCCCGCTGGACGGGAAGCTATTCCAAAGACATCCAACCCATTTTTGACCAGTATTGCGTGCGGTGCCACGGGTCGAACGTGGCTGAGAACGGACTGCGCATGGACAGCTACGAGGGAGTTATGAAGGGGACCCAGTTCGGGCCTATCATAACACCGGGGGCTCCCGGCGCCAGCACTCTCGTATATGTAGTCCAGGGTATAGCCGCTGAAAAAATCCGTATGCCGCACCAGGAACCGCGGCTCACGGTTAATCGAATCCAGAACATCATCTACTGGATCGAGTCCGGAGCACGTAAAGACTAAGGGAGGGCAGGAAGTGCTGATATTTATTGCTCTAGCTGAGGCGGCGAGGCTCTTTATAGAGCACGTCCCCACACTTGCTCTGCTGTTGGGCGTCCCCATTGGCATAATCATCCTTGGCATTATTGCCATCGCCATTGCCACCTTCATTGACCAGCAACTGCCCAGTAAAAAACTTGCAGAGCCGACCTTCCACCAGGAGGCGTTTGAACAATGAAGGACGAGCACGACAGTGGGGCCATCTCCCGCAGGTCTTTCCTCGACTATGGTATTCGGGCGATAGGGACGTTCATCGCTGCGGTTGTGACGGTACCGGTAATCGGCTACGTCATTTCCCCCGCCTTTGCCAAGAAAGAGGCCCCGTGGGTGCAGCTTGGAATGGTTAACGACTTCAGTCCTGATGTGCCAAAGCTCGTGCAGTTTTCCCGTTTCAGGAAGGACGGCTGGGTGGAGGTTGCAGAGAAGAAACTGGTCTGGGTAGTGCGCCGGGGAGCCGACCAGTTCGACGTTTTTAACCCTAGATGCACCCACTTGGGTTGCTTCTTCAACTGGGAGCCGGATGCCAAGCGTTTTCGCAGTCCCTGCCATAACGGTACGTTCGATATCACCGGCAAAGTGACCGGAGGACCTCCTCCCAGATCCCTGGACACCATGGAGTACAAGGTTGAAGGGGGCCAGCTTTCCTGTGTTTATAAGGACTTCCGTCTGGGCGTTCCGGAGAAGGTAGAACTCTAATAGAGGAGAGACTTTGGACCGTTTGCTTGGCTGGGTAGACGAACGGATCGAGATCAGAAGCATCTGGGATACCCTGATGGAGCGGCATATCCCTATGGGTGTCAACTGGTGGTACACCTTGGGCAGCGCCACCCTCTTCGTCTTCATGCTTCAGGCAGTCACGGGCATGTTCCTGGCATTGTACTACTCTCCCAGCCCGGACCATGCCTACGACAGCATTCAGTTTATAATGAACGAAGTGATGTTCGGGAGGGTGGTCAGGGGCCTGCACCACTGGGGCGGCAGCGCCATGGTGATACTGGTAACTCTGCATATGCTTCGCGTCTTCGTAATGGGCGCATATAAATACCCCAGGGAGATGACCTGGATGGTAGGTGTGGTCCT
>JAUYDP010000341.1 GCA_030691805.1 Dehalococcoidia bacterium
CATCTTCGGCACTCTGCTCACCAGAAGCGGCATCCTTTCGTCCGTCCACACCTTCTCCCAATCGGCGGTAGGGCCCCTGTTCATCGCCCTGATGGGCCTCCTGCTGGTCTTCTCCTTCGGCCTGCTGTTCGACCGGCTACCCCGCCTCAAGAGCGAGAATGAACTAGACTCACTAGTATCCCGGGAAGCCAGCTTCCTTATCAATAACCTTCTGCTGGTAGGGATAACCTTCGCCATATTCTGGGGAACGGTCTTCCCCCTCATCTCGGAGGCGGTGCGGGGGGTCAAGATAACGGTAGGTCCGCCCTTCTTCAGCACGGTCACCGGCCCCATATTCCTGGCATTGATCGTCGTCATGGGGGTCTGCTGTCTGATCGGCTGGCGCAAAGCCACGCCGGAAAACCTCATACGGAACTTCCTTTATCCTCTGGCCGGGGTGATTGCCCTGGTCCCCATCCTTTATGCGACGGTGGTCCGGGAACCGTACGCCTTGGCAGCTTTTGGAGCATCAGCTTTCGTTCTTGGGACCCTCATTCTGGAATTCGTTCGGGGGGCGGGGGCCCGCCACCGTTCCAGCGGACAGCCCTACTTCAAAGCCTTTTTCTCCTTGATCTGGGGTAACAAGCCCAGGTATGGAGGCTATATCATCCACCTGGGAGTCATCCTCATGGCGGTGGGCATCGCCGCCTCGCAGTTCTATGACACGAGCACGGAAGTAACGCTCAATCCGGGGGAGTCTGCGACCATCCGACAGTATACCTTGACCTTCAAGGGTATGGAACAGTTCAATACCCGTACCAGGCGGGTGACTGCAGCCAGCCTGGATGTCTATGAAAACGGGAAGAAGATTGACACGCTCACTTCGGAGAAGATTTTCCATAAGCAGCACGAGAACCCCACGACAGAAGTAGCCATCCGGACCACTCTACTGGAGGACCTCTATGTCATATTCGCGGCCTGGGAGGGGCCAACCGCCAGCTTCAAGTTTCTGGTCAACCCGCTGGTGGTCTGGATATGGATAGGCGGGGTAGTCATGCTGCTGGGAACAGTGGTAGCCTATTGGCCTGATGCCCGGGAGAAACACCGTCTTGCCGTGAGACAGGCCAGCCTGGCGCAGGAAGGGGTGACAAGCCATGCCTAGAGCCGATGACATAAGCGCTGTCGGTACCGCATACCCTGCTGCATCGCGTCGACAGGGCGGCAGTTGGGGCTTTGGACCCGGGGCCCGTGTAGCTACAGCCACTCGCAATAGGGTGCGTCAACTGGTCTTCCCAACTCTTCCGGCCCTGCTCGTGGCTGCTGCTCTGCTCTTGTTCCTTCTGGCCGCGCCAATAGTCCGGGCTGACCCCATTGCCGACGATATCGCCAGTGAGCTGGCCTGCCAGTGCGGCTGCGGCTACACGGTCGCCTCCTGCGGTGGGGCCATGCAATGCGACGTGGGGGACCAGATGGCGGTACTCGTCAGTCAGAAAGTGAAGAAGGGAGAGACCAAGGAAGAGATATTGACTTACTTCGTCAACCAGTACGGAGAGAAGGTGCTGGCCGCCCCTACTAAACAGGGCTTCAACTTGACCGCCTGGATCACCCCCTTCCTGGCGGTGGGAGCGGGGGGGACAGTGGTCTACTTCGTCCTGCGGGAATGGCTCGCCAACCGCCGTATCCGTGAAGAGAACGAGCCTCCGGCTCCCGCTGACCTGGGAGGTTACGGGGAGCGCATTGACCGGGAACTTGAACAGTTCGGTTAATGCCAGGGACGAGGAATAGGGAACGAGAGACGAGAGGATGTCCACTGTGGTCCAACTTTTCAAATCCGGGAGCCGTATATGATGTACGTTGTTGCAGCTATCATTGCCGTGGCCGCCTTCGCCCTGGTAGCTTACCCCCTCTTCCAGAGGAAGGAGGAGCCCGAGTTGGCCCTCCAGCCGCTGGACATCGAGGTGGACGACCTCCATTCACGCCGGGAGGCCGTCTATTCCGCCATTAAGGAATTGGACTTCGAGTATCAACTGGGTAACCTCTCCCAGGATGACTACCAGGACCTGCGCAACCAGTACCGCCAGAAGGCGGCTTCCGTCCTGAAGGAGATAGACGAGCTGACCCAGGTTACGCCCCAGAGTCCCGACGGCCGACCAACACGGGAGGACGAGATCGAAGAGGTGGTACGCAGCCTGCGGGCCAAAGGTGGGCAGAAGCCAGCTCGTTCTAAAGCGAAGGCAAGATTCTGCTCACAGTGCGGTGCTCCGGCAGGTCAGGTGGACCACTTCTGCGCCAGTTGCGGGTCTGCGCTGACGCGGGCCTGTGGGGGCTGCGGGGCAGGGCTGGAACCCGGCGATAGCTTCTGCCCCGTCTGTGGTGCAAGGGCCGCAAAGGGGGGAAAATGAGAGTCCTCTTTTCGTCATTAGCTGCTATGGTTTTGGCCCTCTTTCTAACCCTCCCGGTGGCGGCCGAGCCGCCCGGGACCCTGGAAGGCCGCATAGTCAACGGAACGAACGGTGGAGGCCCGGTTGCTGGGCTGGAGGTGGTCCTGCGCCCCTCGAGTCCCGAGGCGGGACCGGACCAGCGCACGGCCGCTGATAAGGACGGCAAGTTTCGATTTGGGGGCCTATCAGCCACTGCGCCGTTTAGCTACACCCTGTCAACAAGTTACGCTGGAGTGGAATACAAGAGCCAGGGTGTTATCTTGGGCTCCGGTGAAGAGCTGAAACAAGTGGAGTTGCCCGTATACGAGGTCACCGAGGATAGCAGCGCCATAAAGTCAGACCTGGCACACATTGTCATCGAAGTAGACCCCAAAGCACAGACCCTGGTAGTAATGGAGTACCAAGTCCTTTCCAACGGGGGAGACAAGACCTACTTAGGGCCGGTCTCTTCAGGGTCGGGAAAGCGTGAGACGCTGCGTTTTCCCCTGCCCCAAGACGCTGTCCACTTGCAGCCCATAGACGGCCTGGTCGCGGACGAAGTGGTAGCCCTATCTAAAGGACCAGGGTTTGCCGATAGCGTCCCCTTGCAGCCTGGCAAACGAGAAGTGGCCTACTCCTACATGCTGGACTACAACGACCGCAGCTACACATTCCAGCGAGCCCTGCCCTATCCAGTCGGCCGGATCAACCTGCTGGTCTCCGACGTGGGAGCCCAGGTAAGGGCCCCTGGCCTCACCAGCCAGCAAACGCTGGACATAGAAGGCAGGAAATTCTTGCTCTTGTCAGGGGAAGGGCTGGGCCCAGGCCAGAGCATCGAGGTCCAACTTTCAGGACTACCACTGGGACAGGGGGATGCCAAGGGTGTCGCTGATAATCTGAAGCTGGCAGCTATCGGACTTCCTCTAGCAGCCCTGGGGTTGGCTCTCGTATTTTTTCTTATGAAGGGCAGGCGTCCCCAGATGCGGCTTGCCCCTGCCGCCGTACCCGTAGACGACGAGAAGGCCCGGCTCCTCCAGGCGCTGGCAGAGCTGGACGACAGCTATGAGGCGGGACGCATGCCTGAGGCTGAGTACCAACGGCTTCGGTCAGAGAGGAAACAGAGACTAGCAGAGCTGTGGTAGGGTGAGGAGAAACGAAATGAATGCTAGCTTGACGGTGTCCCGGAAGAGGCCGAGTATGGGAATCTTGGGCTGGGTGGCCTCCCTCGCCATGCTCGTGGCCATCTATACGGCGCTGGTCTGGGTCCCGCCCGATGCGGACATGGGTGACTTCCAGCGCATCTTCTACTTTCATGTGTCTTCGGCCTGGGTGGCATTTCTTTCCTTTTTCGTGACCTTCTTGGGGGGCATCATCTACCTGCGTACTCGGGATTTCCGGTGGGATTTTTTGGCGGTTTCTTCAGCGGAAGTGGGGGTAGTTTTCACAAGTATCGCCCTTATCACTGGGTCCATTTGGGCCCGACCTATTTGGGGCGCTTGGTGGACCTGGGACCCGCGCCTGACAACTACTTTGATCCTGTGGTTCATCTACGTTGCGTACTTGATCCTGAGGAAGAATGTGGATGACCCATCCCGCAGGGCTTCCCTGGCCGCGGTAATTGGCATAGTCGGTTTCGTGGATGTGCCCATCGTATTCATGTCCATCCGCTGGTGGCGGACCATCCATCCAATCGTCTTCGAGCCGGGGGAGTTCCGGGTGGCGCCCATCATGATGGTTACCCTGCTGGTATCGCTGGTAGCCTTCACAATATTCTACGCTTACCTGGTGACAGTGCGGGCCTCCCTGGAGCGGGCTCAGATGGAGGTAGAAGCACTGGAGCAGGAATCCTGGGACTAATCAAGGAGGATATGCATGGGTAGTAACAGCCTTTTGTTTGTTGCGGCCGCTTATGGCGTGATCTGGGTAGTGCTCTTTGTCTACCTGTTTACCATTCATCAGCGGGTGGCAGCCCTCCGTGACCAGCTAGAAGCCACCAGGAAGCGGTCGGAGCCGGAGAGCGGGCGGATACCGGCCAAGGCGGCAGTCCAAGATTAGGCGACGCTCACGTAGTAGCGAGGCATGCCTCGCCACTACAGATGCCGCGAGAAACAGCCATTTATCTATAGCGGCAGCTTATGTTTTTCCAGAGGTTCTTGAGGGCGCTCAAACTGGAACCGAGCCTTTATCGCGAAGTGAAGGCCGATCGGGCTGCCTTGGGGCAATCGCTCCTGCTGGTGGTTGTCGTAGCCCTGGTTATCCTGGCCTTTATTCCCCTTGTCGGCCAGCTACTGGCCCTGTTTGGCTCCGCCTGGTCCTTGCTGGCTATAGTAGTTGCGGTTCGGGAGGCCCTGGGAGTGGCCATGGTGCGGGCTATCGGCGCGGCTGCCGTTGGCTTGGTCGTGGTTTTTATAGTTTCGGCTACGCTTATAGGCCATGGACTGGGAATAGGGCTGGGCATCGGCCCGGGGTTAACACTCTATTGATGTATCAGGGGAGAGACGCCAGATCAAAGTGAATGATCGGCTTAAGTGTTAGGGCCTCTTGCCACTGGCGGGCGGCATTTGGCCCGGCCCCGGCATCTGCATGCAGCCATGATGGCGCTGGTGCTGGGTGGAGTGCTGTATCAGGCTCTACCTTTTCGCCTATCCGGTCTACCGACTGAAGTCGGCGCTACGGCAGCCCAACGCCGAATTTATTCGGCTGACCGAGCTCTTGCTAGTTTCCCATTGAGAGGCCAAGCACTGGCCTTTGAAGACAAGCAGCCTGGCGACCAGGCACAGCCACTCTTCCTCTACCCCGGCTACCGTGCCCAGTTGGCTGCAAGTTACCCGCTAACGGTGCAGCCGGGAGCATCGGACCGGAAAGGGGTGGAAGTGTCGGCTCAAGCGGTGGAAGTTATGCCCGTGGAAGCGGCGAAGACGGCGGCGGCTGAAGCGGCGACTCTAGGGGTGGTGGAAGCGACGGAAAAGGAGGTGCCGGAAGCAACGGCCGCGCCTGAGGCTAAAGCAGGCGAACCTATCGCAAGGGAATACGAGGTGGTGGAAGGGGATACCATTTACTCCATTGCCAAGACCTTCGGAATAAGTGCGGAGACCCTGGCAAGGGCCAACACCGTGAGCAATTTGGACCTCCTTTCCATCGGCCAGCGGCTAACCGTGCCCAGCAACGATGGGGTTCTGCACACGGTGGCGTCAGGTGATACGCTCATCGCCGTTGCCCTGAGTCACGGCGTAGGCCCGGAAGTTGTGCTAGCCTATAAACCCAATCACCTGGACCAGCCCGATCTGCTCCAACTGGGACAGCGGATCCTGGTGCCCGGCGGAGACAACTCCCGCCGAGCAGAACCCCTCGTCTCTTCCCGGGGTGGCCTGCGTCCACCCGATTATCTAGAAAAGTCTCGTCAGCAAACCGATGGGCCAAAGAACACCCCTCAACCCATGGCCTGGCCCACTTCGGGCCCCATCACGACCTACTTTGTTCCCGGCCACGCCGGGATAGACCTGGCCCCGCCATATGGGACAGTGGTGCGGGCGGCCGCGGAGGGCAGGGTGGTAACGATGGAGAAGCTGGACAGTGGATGGGGCTGGTATCTGACGATAGACCATGGGGGCGGTATCGCTACCCTATACAGCCACCTCTCCCGCTTCGAAGTGGGCTTGGGCGATTGGGTGGCACAGGGCCAGTCTGTAGGCCGGGTGGGCGCGACGGGCAGCGCGACGGGCCCTAATCTCCATTTTGAGGTATGGCAGAACGAGGTAAGGGTTAATCCCCTGGACTTTCTGCCATGACAATTGATGAGGGCATTATTCTAAGCTACGTCTAATCTTAGATTAATCTCCTTTTAATCCACGGGCGTCACAATAGTTATCAGGGTCGTAGTTGTTACGGAAAGGCTGGTGGGGAGAATGAAGTGCCCCGTATGTGAACGTGGAGTTGGAAGCCGGAGAGCGGCAGCATCTGTAGACTATAACAGAACGGCAGATAAGGATCAATTTCGTACCATTTCAAGGAGCGTCACCTCCTTTCTAATAGTGGCGGCCGCTGGTATTTGGCTCACGGCGTGCAGCGGGGCCGGTGACCGAGGCCCCGCTGCGGCGCCGCCCTCTGCAACCACACCCGCCCCGACTACTGCGGGACGGGTGTCCACTCCTGCTGCGGGCAGCCCCGTGTCCCCCTCGGGTACTGCCACAACGAGCGCCTCGCCTAATGGCGCTACCACTTCTGCCGGAGGGGGGTCCAGCAGCAGCTCCTCTCCGGCGGCCGCCAGTGGCGCTGTAAAACCCAAGACGTTGACCGTCAGCGACCAGGGTCAGGGTGGGGTCACCGTCAAGGCCACCTGGGTGATCCCAGGGAGCCCGGAGGCCTCCTCTGCTCAGCTAGACCGCAACCTGGCCTTCAAAGTAACTCTGGATACCCACTCTGGAGACCTGACCAAGTATGACTTGACGAAGCTCTCCGTGCTGCGGGATGACAAAGGGAAAGAGATAACGGGCGCGGACTGGAAGGGCACCAGCGAAGATTCCCACCACCGGGAAGGGATCTTAAGCTTTCCAAAGCGAGCAGAACAGGGCAGCAAATACGTGGAACTGGTGGTGAGGGACCTGGGCGGGATCAAGGAGCGGGTCCTCCGGTGGGAGATGGGATCGTAGTAAAGTTAGGCATAAGCTCCCCGAGGGAGGTGATAGCGCTCCAGGAATAAAATAGTAGACCGATTACGATTCTAGAATTTTAAGGAGGCAAGTAAGAATGTCCAGAATTAAAGTTGTAGTAATGCTAGCCCTGCTTGTTGCCGTCGTAGGGGCGGCAGAGGGCATAGGCACGGCGGTGCCGGTGTTCGCCGACCCGGGGAGCAATCCAACGGCCAGTGATAGCCATGGCGAACATGTCACGATGGCGGTCGAGCATCACGGGAACGTTGCCCAGGCAGCCCAGGACCATAGAATGAGCGTGAAAGATTTTCAATCACACATAGCGCCGCATTGACACTGGTCCGATGAGCCTTGTGGCCTCTGGGGCGGTGCTGTAACGGGTTTCGTTCCTGAGGCTGGACGGGCTTACCCCTACTTCTCAGGGCGGCTACGATAACCTGGAATTCAGGAGGTAAGCCATGGATGGTGTGAGATGGGCGATGGTTATAGATATGCGCCGCTGCATAGGGTGCCGCGCCTGCACCGTGGCCTGCAAGGCAGAGTTGGCCACTCCCTTGAGCGTGTGGCGGACCTGGGTCAAGGTCATCGAGAAGGGGACCTATCCCAACGTCTCGCGCTCTTTCCTTCCGGTCCTGTGCAACCACTGTGAGAACCCCATCTGCCTGCGAAACTGTCCGGTGCGGGCCACCTACCAGCGAGAGGACGGGATCGTCATGATCGATCCCCACCGATGCATCGGTTGAGGGTACTGTATCGTATCGTGTCCATACGATGTCAGATTCTTCAACCCCTTCAAGCGAATAGTGCAGATGTGCCAGTTCTGCAACCACCGGGTGGATGTGGGTCTTGAGCCTGCTTG
>JAUYDP010000365.1 GCA_030691805.1 Dehalococcoidia bacterium
TGACGCTGTTGAGGGCCGCTACTCTGTCATTGTAGGACTTGCTCAGCTCCTTTGCTTCTACGAGGAACGGTTCCATTCTCATTCTCCCTTCAGGATTATGGCCGGGTCTACGGCAAGCGCCCTGCGCAAGGGTATGATGCAGCACAGAAGGGCCACCACTAAAGACAGGGCCAGGGTCATGCCCAGGGCCGCCGGCTGGAGTGAGATGGCTGAGCCGAAGACGCTGTACCCGATGACCTGGGCCACCAGAAGCCCCAGGACGTATCCCAGAAGCCCTCCCAAGAATCCCAGGGCCAGCACCTCTGTTAACAATAGGGCCGCGATGGAGCTGTCCCTGGCCCCCAGGGCCTTCATCAACCCGATCTCCCTGGTCCGCTCCAGGACCGCGGTAGTCAGGGTGCTGCTGACTGACAGGGCGGAGGCCAGGAGCACCAGGGCCGCCACCAGGGCCATCAGGAGTTGGACCTTTGCCAGGACCTGCTGTTCAGCCTGCGCCACCTGTCCGACGATGCGGGCCTCCGCTCCGGAGACCCGCTCCTCCATGGTGCGGGCCAGTGCTTCCAGGCTGGCGCCGGCCTGGGCGCGGACCTGGACCAGGCCCACGGCGTCCTGCTTGTTCAGCAGCGTCTGCACCGCTGCCAGGTGGGTCAGGACCTGGCTGTCCTCCGGTCCTCCCGTATCCAGAATTCCGGTTATGCGCAGCGAGAGCGTCGCATTTCCGTACTGCAACACCAGAGTGTCCCCAGGCTTTATCCCCAGGGCCCGTCCCGCCCCTACCCCCGCCAGGGCTGAAAATGGCTCACCAGGATCAGGCCAGGCCCCTTCCACCTTCCACCACGAGGCCAGGGGCGAGGCAGGCTGAAGCCGGGAGCCTCCCAGCACCACTTTCCGGCCGGAAGCTTCAGCCACCGCGTAAAGATAGGGCGCGAAGTAGACGGTCCCGGCCTCCTCCTGCGACTCCAAGAAGGCCAGGTCCTTCCCCGCCAGGTAGGCGCCGGCGTCTCCCTGGGTAGCCTGTACCCCGCCGCGAGGCAGAAGGAGTAGATTCGCTCCGTAGGCCTGTAGCTGCACCCCTGCCTTGCGCCCCACATCCATCGAAACGGTGAGCAGGGCCCCCACCAAGCAAGCGCCCAGCAGCAGAGCGGCCAGAGTGAGCGCTGACCGGCCGCGGCGCTGCGCCAGCGACTTCCAGAGAATTAGGGGGAAGATGTTTCGCTGCACGTCGGGACCCCCTGTAGTTGGGGTTGGTCTTGACGGATATGGGCGGTGTAGTGGGACTGACTCACAACGGATGAGGGGCGCCGATTCACAACGAATTGGCCGCGTTGATTCATGGCGGATGAGCCCGAATGATTCATAACGGATGAGGGGAGCCGATTCACAACGGATAGGGGGGACCGATTCACAGCGGATGAGGGGGACCGATTCACAACGGATGGGCGCGAGCAGGCGGACGGTGGGACTGATTCGCAGCGGATGGGGGGGACTGATTCACGACGGATGAGCGAGCAGGCGGACGGTGTGGCTGATTCACAATGGATGAGCGAGCAGACCAAAGGGGTAGCACCTGCTGGAGGGAGATTCTGCTTTCAACTGACTCAAGCTGAAAACGGATATATCTCATTTATCGCCAAGTCTCTTCATTTTTCTGTGGTTAGTGATCGTCCTGGGCGGGAAGAGACGGTGGTATTCGAGGCGGCCTGGGCCAAAGTTGATCCAAAGCGCTACTGGGTAGCCCGTCGCAGCAAAGTACTTCATAACCTGCCACTGGTCTTTACGTCCCATCCTTTCAGACCGAGCCTTGATCTCAACGATTACCCGTTCTTCTACCAAGAAATCCAAGTAGTATAAAGCCAGCCTCGTCTCATCCAAGAGGATCTGCACTGGTCTTTGGCCCTCATAGGACAAATCAGCTCCTGGCAGCTTCACCTCGAGTGCCCTCTGGTAGACCTCCTCAGGGTGTCCAGGCCCCAACTCGTTGTGGATCCCTATCGCCACTCCGATAACCTTGTACGTGATATCCTTAAGCGGAGCGTCCTTAGCCAAGGGCATATGGCAAACCTCTGCTATCCGTTCCTCTTATTCATTATCGTTGAGAGATGCTTTGTACAGCCCTCCCCTAAACCCGTCCGCGCCATCCGTTGGTTTACCCCTTATCGGTTGTGAATAGTGGCCTCCACCTGCCTCTTCACAGGGTGATGCGGCCCTGTTGGGCGGTAAGCCACCTATCCGTTGTGAAACGGGACCCCACATCCGTTGTGAATCGTTCCCGCCACACACGTTGTGAAGTGTCGCCTCCGTTTACCCTTGCCTCAAAAGGATGACAGGCTCAACCTGCATAGCCTTCCGGACCGGTATGGCGCTCCCCGCCAGGGCTACAACCAGGCCCAGGAGCACACTGACGGCCGCGACGGCAGGATGGGGCCAGATGGCGGAGCCGAAGACCTGGGCGCCGATGAAAACGGATAGGGCCGTTCCCAGCCCGTAGCCGGCGATGCCTCCCACCAGGCCCATGGCCCCGGCTTCGGCCAGGAAGATGGTGGCAACCTGAGAGTCCATGGCCCCCAGGGCTTTGGCGAGGCCGATCTCCCCCCGCCGCTCCATGACCGAGGCGGTCATGGCGGTCATAACCGCCAGGGCCGAGGAGGCCAGGGCCAGCACGGCGACGAGCAGCATCAGCCACTGAATCCTGACGAGGAAAGTGCCCTCCGCCTCGGACACCTGCCGGATGGCCCGGGCCTCGGAGCCCGGCAGGACCTCCTGGATCTGAGTGGTAATAGCGTCGATGATCGGGCTGCAATACCACTTTTCGTATTCCTTGGGTGTCATCTCCTCAGGCTTCTTGTTGCGGATGTCCGCGGCCAGCTTCTCCTTGGGGAGCGTCAGGGCGCTGACCAGGACCCGGCTAACGGCTCCAGGCGCGCCTGCCAGGTCCTGGGCCACAGACAACGGCACCACAACCTGGTCTTCCTCCGGGCCGCCCGTGGTCAGGATTCCCACAACCTTGAGACTCCGGACGCCTCCTCGGTATTCTATGTCCAAGCTATTGCCCACTCCCAATCCCATCCGGCGGGCCAGCGCCCGGCCCAGGAGAGCCTCGTCTTTGGCGCTGTCCTCGGCCCACTTTCCTTCAGCCACCTGCCACCAGGGGGATGTCTTGCGAATACCGGTGCGGAAAATAATGTCGGCGGAGGACTTGGTTGGCTGGGCAAAGGTGGAGCGAATCTGGGATCCCTTGGGGATCACCACCTCTTTTTCAAACCAGGTGCCGGTTACCGCCACCGGCTCTTTCCCTTCATTGAATCTGGCAGCGAGGGTGAGAGAAGGGGCGAATCCCAGAATGTTGTTACGCCAGAATATGGTCTTTAACCGTGCCAGGGTTTCTTCCTGTAGATACGAAGGCTCTTGGGTGGGGTTATACGTGGCCCCGACGATGTTGATCTCCAGGGAATCGGATTTGGGTTTGACCAGGATATTGGCTCCGTAGGAACGCATCTCCTGGGCCATGCGGTTCATGATGTCCGCGTAAATGGCGAAAAGGGCCGTTGCCAGTGAGGAGCCGATGACTACGGCCAGTACTGCCACAGCTACCCGCTGCCGCCTTCGCCAGAAGGTCTCCTTTAGTAGCCTTATGAGCATTGTTAGATTCCAGGTCTTGGATGTTGAGGGAAGGCTACCACATGGGTGGGGGCCGCCCGTACCCGGACGGCCTGACCCACGGGCACCACAACGGTAGACGGTTGGCTGCTATGAAGCAGTTGACCCGAAGCTAACCCGATAGTGTAAAGGTTCTCAGAACCCCGGAAATGGCGCTGGACTACGATGGCTTCCCCCTGCGGGTCAGGGACCAGGTCCACATCGTCCGGACGCAGCATTATCGATACCGAGGTGTCAGGGGCCAGCGGCCCCTGGTAGGGAAAGCGTCCCACTTCGGTCTCGACCGTCCCCCCGGTGATTCTCCCATCCAGGAAGTCCGCCTCCCCCACAAAGCCCGCTACGAAGCGGGTAGCCGGGTGGTGATAGATCGCCTCAGGCGTGCCCACCTGTTCCAGTTGCCCGGCATTCAGAAGGGCCACCCTGTCGGCCAAAATGAAAGCTTCCTCCTGGTCATGGGTTACCAGGATCGCGGTGGTCTCAGCCTCCTTCAGGATCCTTTGCACCTCCTGGCGCATCTGGGTCCTCATATCCGCGTCGAGATTGCTGAAGGGCTCGTCCAGGAGCAGGACCACTGGGCAGGGGGCCAGAGACCGTGCCAGGGCTACCCTCTGCTGCTGCCCTCCTGATAGCTCATGTGGATAGCGCCGGGCGTATTGTGCCATCCCCACCAATTCAAGCATCGTACCTACAATCCTATCCCTCTGATGGCTGGGAAAGGAACGCAGGCCGAAAGCTACGTTCTGTTCCACCGAGAGATGGGGAAAGAGGGCGTAGTCCTGGAATACTATGCCGACGCCCCGCTTTTCTGGGGGTAGCCAGTGGGACGGGCTGGCGACGATCTGGCCGTTTAGCGAGATCTCCCCCGCGTCTGGCTGCTCGAAGCCGGCAATGAGGCGCAGCGTAGTGGTCTTGCCGCAGCCGCTGGGGCCCAGGATGGCGAAGACTTCCTTGTAACCGACCTGGAAAGAAAGGTCCTCAATAACATGAGGGCCGCCAAAGGACTTATAGACTTGTCGGAGTGTAACGGCGACGGAGTTATTCATTCTCCGCTTCTCTCTCCCAAAGTGAGGAAAGCCATTGGGACAAAGGAAACCACTATCAGAATTAGGGCCGGCACCGCGGCCCGCGCAAAGAGCCCCTCGCCCGTAGCGCTCCATATTGATGTCGCCAGCGTCTCGAAGCCGATAGGACTCAGGATCAGAGTAGCAGGCAGTTCCTTCATGACTGTCAGGAATACAAGGCCGGCGCCCGCCAGGAGTCCCCGGTGTAGCAGGGGAATAGTAATGCGGCCTATGGCCTCGGGGGCGGTGGACCCCAGGCTGCGGGCTGCTTCTTCCATTCTTGGATTCACCTGGAGAAGCGATGTCCTGGCTGCTCCTACCGCCTGGGGCAGGAAACGAACCACATAGGCGAAGATTAGCATGGCCAGGGTCTGGTACAGCGGGGTCGCGTAGCGAACACCGAAGAAGACCAGGGCGAGAGCGATGACGATGCCGGGCAATGCGAATCCAATGTAGCTGGCCCGTTCCACCAGGGCGCTCAAAGGACCCTGGTATCGGACTGCCAAGATGGCCACCGGGATCGCCGCCGCGACTATCACAATGGAAGCCAGGCCCGATACGTACGTTGAGTTGAGGGCAGGTCCCCAAACTGACTGCAGAGGCACTCCGGCAAGGAGGCCCTGGCCCAGCCAGTAGGCCAGTACAAAGATTGGTAGGGCCAGGGCGGCCAGCGCTGTCAGGGAGCAGAAGACCAGCGCAGGCCAGCGCCAGCGGCCCAGCGGAACAACCTGGGGGGGACGGATAGAGCCAACGGTGCTGCGGTAGTATTTGGCGCGACCGCGGGCACGTCCCTCTGCGAAGAGCACCACCACTGTCAGGCAGACC
>JAUYDP010000396.1 GCA_030691805.1 Dehalococcoidia bacterium
CGATGCGGAGTTGGGCGACAAGGACCAGCTTTTCGGCTTCGAGATGAGCCAGGGAAGTGGTTTCTATATCGTGGACCATTCCAAAGTTAAGGGTAGGAGCAAGGAGCCGGACCGGGTTATCTTCAACCTCGAGGTGGACAACATCGAAGACGCGGTCAAGAAGCTTGACCAGCAGGGCGTCAAGAAGGTCCAGGACACCTATCACGTCGAGGGGTACGGACTGATAGCCACGTTCGAGGACCTGGACGGCAATTACTTCCAGTTCGTTCAGGTACGCGAGAAATAATAGAAGATGCCCAGCAGGCCCGGCGGCTGCCGCCTGGCAAAGGCAGGGCCTCAGGACCTCTGGGCCTGCGCTTATTATAAGCAGCTTTTTTAGTCATACCCTTCAAGCACAGGTCGGGAAGGGCGCCCTGGGCTGGAATCTTCCACGCGGCGTTTGGTCCACCAGTTGGCCGTTCTCCACGATGACGTTGCCCCGAAGGATGGTCATAACCGGGCGGCCTTCCACCTCCCAGCCCTCGTATATGGTGTAATCGTTCGGCAAATGGAGGTCGGCCAGGCGGATGGTCCGGCGCACGGCCGGGTCCAGGAGGACCAGGTCGGCGTCACTACCGGGTGCTATAACCCCCTTTTTGGGGTATAGCCCAAAGATACGTGCGGGGCCGGTGGCCAGCAGGTCCGCCAGCCGGGTTATGGGAAGACGTCCCCTGGCCACCCCCTCGGAATCCAGGATTGGCAGGCGGGTCCCGATGCCCGGCAGGCCCATGGGGATCTGGTCGAAGCTATCCCCCTGTTGCTTTTCTGCTACAGTCCGCACCGCATCGTCCGAGCCTATGCACGAAAGGGTCCCATCCTCCAGGGCTTGCCAGAGCGACAGGCGATGAGTTTCTTTGCGGATGGGTGGGATAACCGTGAAGAGCCTGCCTTCCGGGCGCCGGTAGACCTCATCTGTGAAAGTCAGGTAATGGGGGCAGGTCTCGGCGTAGACCGTCTGGCCCGATCTTTGGGCGGCGCGGACCGCCTCCAGGCCCTCTTCTGAGCTGATATGGAAGAAATAGATGGCTGCTCCGGCCTTCCGGGCCAGGTAGATAGCTCTTTGGACGGCCTCTCCTTCCACCAGGGATGGCCTTCCGGCCTCATAATACTCAACCCCAGTATGGCCTCGATCCAGCAGGTCCTTGGTGATGTAGAGGGCCAGGGCCTCGTTCTCCGCATGAAGGCCGGCCAGCGCCCCGCAACGGGCGGCCTCGACCATGACGGCGGAGAGCGCTCCATCATCCACCATCCAGCCCAGGTTCCGGTAGGCGGTCATCAGCTTGAAAGACGTAATCCCGCCATGGACTATCTCCCTGATCTCCCCCAGGGTTTCCGGAGTTACCCTGGTGACAAGGAGATGCAGGCCGTAGTCCACGGCCATGTGTCCCTGGGCCTGGGCCAGGCGACGGGCGGCGGCCTCCTGAAAGGACTCGGCCGGCCCCTGTATGGTGAAATCTATAACCGTGGTGGTCCCGCCGAAAGCGGCGGCAACTGTGCCGGACTGCAATCCTGGGGGAGTGTCGGGTGCGGGGGGCCACCGGAGATGGACGTGGGGGTCTATGCCGCCGGGCAGGACGTAGAGTCCATGGGCGGAGATGCGTCTTCGGGCAGGCCCCAGAACGCCGGGCTTACCTATAGCGCCTATGGCCTCACCGGCAATAGCTATGTCGGCTTCTATCACAGAGCCTGGGAGGACTACCTGGCCACCCTCGATTAAAAGGTCGAACATTCTAGCTGGAGGGCAGCGCCGCTATGCGATTCAGGACCGCATCCAGGGGCGCCACGTCGGCGTACTTCATATGCATGTCGAAGAGACTTACCTTATGGGAGACCACGGCCCGGTCGCCGCTGCACTCCTCGGGCACCACGACAATGAAGTTATATGAGAAGGCGTCAACGACAGTAGCGCGAACGCAGCCGCTGGTGGTCATCCCAGTGACGATGAGCGTGTCCACCTGGTGGAACACCAGCAGGTCCACCAGGTTGGTGCCATGGAAGGCGCTGGGGCGGAGCTTACCGATCACCACTTCGTCCTCCAGGGGGCCAAGCTCTTCCACGATCTGGTTGTGGTCTGGAAGGCCGGGCTCTGAGGGGATATTAGGGACCATCTTCCAGTATCCCTTCTGGGCGGGGCTGGTCCGCTCCAGGCCCCTGGTGAAGAATATGGGGAGTCGCCGGGCGCGGGAGGCTTCCAGGAGCCTCTGAATAGCCTGGGTGGTGGGCACGCCCATCTCGCTGGCGCCAAGGGGATAACGGCTGTCGGTAAAGCCGTAGGTCATATCCACCACCACCACTGCCGGCCTCTGCCCGAAGCCCAGCGTCCCGCCCATGCCGGCCTTGGCGAACATCCGCTTGTCTGAGTCCGGAATGAGGTCGTCCCAAATAGCCATGGCTGCCTCCCCTTCAGTGATGGCGGTAGCTTAGCACCACCAGCAACGGCTGTCAAAATTTGACCTGACGGCCTGTTGGGAGTATCATCGGCGCCAAGGGTGGGAGCGGCGTGGGGCAGGGTTTCAGGGGGTGTCCCCCTGCACTAAACTTAACGGAGTTTCAGAAGGAGTTATCATGGCAGAGCGAGAGCTAACCAGGCAGAAAGAGGCGGAGGCCAAACCCAAAGGCCACTATGAGACAATTCTTGAAGAATGGGCGCTCCAGCGGGAAAAGGCCAAGAAGAATATGGTGGTGATAAGGAACAAGGAGGTCCCCTGGCAGCAGAACCAGCAGGCGCTGGTGAAGTTCTTCCTGTTTCCGACCATCGAAGACACCGCCAACCGGGACTGGATGGTCTTCGTCCAGGACATACGCAACCACTCGGGGCGGCACCGGCACCAGGGAGGCCTGGCGCTGTTCGTCCTGGAAGGCAAGGGGTGGACGGTGGTGGACGGGGAGAGGTTCGACTGGGAGGAAGGTGACCTTATCCTCCTGCCGGTCAAGCCCAACGGTGTCGTGCACCAGCACTACAATGCCGAGCAGGGGAAGCCCTGCAAGTGGCTGGCCCTCATATACACCCATTTCATGGGCTGCACCGGGTTTCAGATGGAGCAAGAAGAGAAGCATCCCGAATACGGGCACGCGTAACGGCGACGTTAGGTCATTAGGTCATTACGGTGATTGGGTGATTGGGTGATTTTAGCAGGGGCGAATTCGCTCACTCACCTGGTGACACCCTCCAAGGGGTGCGATGATTCCCAACGGATACCGGATGGCAGGAACGGATAACGGATGGATGGTATATCTCTGTTGGCAGACATCCATGCCATATCCGTTAACCGTTCCAGGCGGTTCTTGGACAGGTTGTGTCTAACACCGACCGTTGATAAGGCAATCGGTCTGGTTCCTATCGAGGGCCGAAGTATTGTAGAGACGGGCCGGTGGCCCGTCTCATACTCCCTTGTACGCGAAGCAGCCTCATCCAAGACGGCTTTTTTACTCATCCGTTGGGAAACAC
>JAUYDP010000052.1 GCA_030691805.1 Dehalococcoidia bacterium
TCATACGGGCGCCACAGACCATCTCGAAGAGGTCCAGGATACGCTCCCGCTCTCTGAAGGTGTAGAGCAAAGGGGTGACGAATGCGCCTAACTCGTTGAGGAAGAAGCCGATCGCTCCCAGGTGGCTGGCCAGGCGGCTCAGCTCCGCCATGATGACCCGAAGGTACTCCGCCCGCTCCGGCACAGGGATTTCCGCCAGCTTCTCCACAGCCAAGACATAGGCCAGGTTGTTGGACATGGCGGCGAAATAGTCCAGCCGGTCGGTGAGGGGCACACACTGAAGGTAGGTACGGCCCTCGGCCAGCTTCTCCGTGCCCCGGTGCAGGTAGCCGAAGTGGGGGACCAGGTCCACGACGGTCTCACCATCCAGGGTCAGCACCATGCGGAAGACCCCATGGGTGCTGGGGTGCTGGGGGCCTACGTTAATGGTTAAAGTTTCAGTCTTGAGAGGCATCCTTCTGAGTTGTCTCGTACCAGCGGGACCCTATGGAGGGGTTCTGGTACCAGAAATCCTTTCGCAATGGATGTCCAGGGAACTCGTCCCAGAGGAGTATACGCTTCAAGTTCGGGTGTCCCTCGAAATGTATGCCCATAAGGTCGTAGACCTCCCTTTCCTGGAGGTCGGCGCCCTTCCAGACAGGGACCACTGAGGGAACTATGGGATCCTCCCTGCCGCAAACCTTGACCTTGATGACAGCGGAGTGGTTATGGGAGATGGATACGAGATGATAAACCAACTCGAAGTAGTCCACGTAATCTACGCCGGTCACGCTGACGAGATAGCTGAACTCCAGGCCTGGTGTCTCTTTTAGGAATGAGGCCACCTTCCGCAGGTCGTCTGGCTGCAGATAGACGCAGGTATCGGCAGCTTGTACTACCGCCTGGGGGAATTGCTGGCTAATGGTCTCAGCGAGGCTGTCGACGGGAAAGTTTTGGGTCACCCGGCGACCTTTCTATCCAGCAGGGACATCTTGTCGATCTTCTCCTGAAGGAGCATGAGTCCCTGGAGGAGTTGCTCCGGCCGAGGGGGGCAGCCGGGTATGTAAACGTCCACCGGCACGATGTTATCTACCCCCTGCACCACGCTGTAGGCCTGTCCGTAGGGGCCGCCCCTGGTGGCGCAGGATCCCATGGCAATCACCCACTTGGGTTCGGGCATCTGATCATAGATGCGGCGCAGCACGGGGGCCATCTTCCAGGTTACGGTTCCGGATACCAGCATCACATCGGCCTGGCGGGGGCTGGCCCGGAAGAGCTCCATGCCGAAACGGGCAATGTCGAAGCGGGAGGTGCCCGTGGCAATCATCTCTATGGCGCAGCAGGCCAGGCCGAAGGAAGCCGGCCATACCGACGATCTGCGGCCCCAGTTAAGAAGCGCATCGGCAGGAGCCACGAGGATTTTTTTCCAGATCTCGTCGTCAGGCATTCCTTATTTCCATTCCAACGCCTTCTTGTACCACCAAGTGGCGGGGGTTAAAGGGGGTGTCCCCCTTACTTCCATTCCAACGCCTTTTTGTTCCATGCGTACAGGTAACCGATCAGAAGAATACCGATGAAGATCGCCATCTCAACGAAGGCGTAGAGACCCAACCGCCGGTAGGCCACGGCCCAGGGATAGAGTAAGACGGCCTCCACGTCGAAGACGACAAAAAGAAGGGCGAACAGGTAATAGCGGGTATTGAAACGGATCCAGGAATCGCCGATGGGGTCCATGCCGCACTCATAGGTTGTTAGCTTAGCGGGATTAGGCCGGCGTAATTTGAGAAGGTAGTTAGCTAAAAGGAAGGTAATAATGGCGCCAATGGGAAAGAGAAGGGCAACGATCGCTAGAATTCCAACGTAACCGAAGCTGCTAAGCAAAGACCTCTCCAGGTGGTCTGGTAATTTTCAATTGCCAGGGGGTAGTATAGCACAGGGCAAAAAGGGAGCGCAAGCAAATTTTAATCCTTTTGCAAAGAGTCAAGAACCTGAAGGACCCCACTACCCCATTGAAGCGCGGCCAGGGGACGAGTTCCCGGACCGACGCGCTCAGCGCTGTGGCCGGTGAGATGGTTCCCCAGACTGTCGATGTAGGGGCCACCTTGAGTGGCCGATCTCGCGTAGCGACAACGCGTTAGACGCGGGCCAGGATGCGGTCCCCCCCGAAGATGTTGCGCATCCGGAACGGAACGGGCGTCTCCGCCAGTTGCCAGGCGCGCAGACGCCAGCCAGGATAGAGGAACCACGGCTCCGGTAGACGATAATCGGGCCGGCTCGTCCAGGACGGGGCGGGTATTTGTTCCTGCGCGCATAGCCAATCCACTGCAGCCGCCAGTAACGCCGCCCAACGCAGGTACTCGGGTGAAACATCGGGGAGAGGCTCGCTGACAAGGCCCGGCCGCTGAGCCGAATCCGTCCCGCGCCAGTCGTCGAGGAACTGTCCGAACGCCAGCCACGGGTCTTCTCCTCCAGCGATGATCTGGATGGTTTCAGCTGCTGTCTGCGCTTGGTACTTAGAAATCGGCTTCATCATCGAAGAGGTCCTCGATCAGATACTGCACGCGTGGGGTCAGCAGGCGTTCTGGCACGTAGCGGGTAACGACCGCCAACGCCTCGACGGCGGAGGTGAGGCCGAGGCTGTCGCGCAGGGATCGCAGGTCACGAAGGTCCTCCGGGCGCCCCGCAATCGCCTTCATCGCAAAGATGTAGGAGGGGTGCGGTGCATACACCCGCAGTCCAGGACATTCCAACCAAAGGGTCATTTCCGGCTGCGTGTACAGGAACCCCTTGACCGCATCGTTGAGCCAGTCGGCAGGGAGTCCCCTCTCCCGCGCGACACGGGCCGCCGCCTCCCGAATCGCCTCAGGGTGGGCAGCGAAGTACGCGTCCACGTCTTTGGTGGTCTTACGCTGCTGAAGCACCAGCATCATAAAGGCGCCACCTACGAGGAGAATCTCACCTGTAAGACTCTGCTCGTGAAGGTAATGGCCGACTTGGCGCAGGTAGTCCTTGATCTCCTTACCACCCAACTGTTCACGATGCTCCGCCTTTCGTTGGCCCTGCCCTCGGCCCACTTCTGCAACACCTCCGACACTGCTTGACTCTTGCTCAATTCTACCACAAGGGCGGCCGTCCCATCGCTGCGTGAGTAGATGCGTGCCTAACTCTTGGATTAGGCGCGCCGATGAAGTTGAGACGGGGTGCTTCATGCAGCCCTGTGCGGGCGCACGGTCAATGGCTCCTTTGTGGTAATCGGGAAATCAACGCTCAGTGCCGTCGCCATGCGGTACAGGGTGTCGCCTGTCGGCAGACGCTCCCCTCTCTCCAGGCGCGCGATAGACGGCTGTGTCGTGCCCGTGCGCTCAGCCATCTCTCTTTGTGTCAGCCCCGCCGCGATGCGGGCGCTGATCAGGGCTTTCCTGAACTCGTATTGCGGGCGCAGCCTATCACAATCCTCGCGAAAAGCAGGGTCATTGGCCTCCATTTCCGCCACGTGTGCGTCGTAGTCGGCCTCGACGTCAATCTCGGCGATCTCGCTGTTGTTCATGGTGTTCCCCCGCTCTCCTGGTCCTGCCGTGCCTCAGCCCTGCGTTCTATTTCCAGGTATTCTGGTATTCTGCGCATCGTGGTAAAGAAGGGCGTGGGTTTCGGCAACGATGAAGCTGGTGGTGAACAGGTAATCCCCTTTGTCCCGAAGAAGAGCATTACTCATAA
>JAUYDP010000090.1 GCA_030691805.1 Dehalococcoidia bacterium
AGCCAGAAAGTTCATTACGCCTTCTCGGCGACCGGGTAGACCACGTCCGCTCGTAGGGCTTCGGAGGCGAAGGCAAGAGCAGCCCGGATAGCTTCTTCCGTTAGCCGTGGATGCGCGTCGAGGATTTGCTGGACTGTCTCACCCGCCGCCAGCTTCTCCAGGATGAGCACCGCGGTGATGGGAGTACCGGCGACGACTGGCTTGCCCATCATTACAGATGGGTCTGATACGATGAGGCTTCTTTGCATCTTTCACACCTCTCACAACTAGACAGGGGTAACAAGATGGCTGCCCTCCGTTTACTATCCCCAGGCGAAGGAGCCGAAAACGGCGGCCCGGACCACGTCATGCCGCTTCAAGGCGGGAATGATGTTGGGCCCCTCTTGCTCAAGAAAGGTCTTCATGGCTGGTGTTGCTTTTGTAGCACTACTCCAAACGTGCTATTTCGGTTAAAGTTCTGTGTGTTTGCGAAGTGCCGAAGGCATTTCGGTGAACGTATTGAGCCGCAAACCACGCGTTGGGTGGTGCTCGGCACTATCATTTGAAGGGCCATAGGCGTATGTTCTCCCAGAATGTATTTTTATAAGGCGAGTTTTCCTTATGGACAATTATACTTCTGCTAGATAAACGAAGGGCTGGAACTTGAGCTATGAAGAAGACATAAAAACTGTAAGTATATTTCCAAGTATGAACAAGTTCTCGTTCAGCGACCTCATTCCAGCTACATAACTGTTTGAGGGAGTCTAGATAAGAAGGTCTCTTTTCATAGTATTCATCAATGTGTCTATGTAGATGACCCATAGCCGTCAGCATATTGTGAAGATCACCTACCCACAAATATTTATCTAAGAATTCGGAATCGGAATATTCTTTCAATCGTGAGTTAATGGCACTTGCAAATATGGCTAGGTCACCGTCAGGACGCCACAAAAATGGATTCACAAACCATAGGTTGTCTTCAGATTGAATTATGAAATTTGACTCCTGAGGAAATAGCTCAGTTCTGCCCCGGGCAAATAGCTCATCCTCAATACGACCTAAGGTATTCGGATGGATTACGACCCTTGCATGTTTGGCAAGGATAGTCTCGCCAATGTATGCATCTCGCAAGGCTTGACTAACGACAAAGTAGTTTTGCTCTGATTGAACTGCGAAGTGTCTCCCATAGGCAATACAGCCTCTAGTCCAATAACCACTGTAGAATGAATAATATTGCAGGGAGATTGCGAACTGGATTAGTCTAAGAGCATCAGCCGAGGTTAGGATTATTGAATCTGAGAATATTCTCCAATCTACATTCGCCCCACTTATTGCCGTCGAAATTGTAGACTGGGCCTTTGAAGTATTCGGCAATACGTTCATAACTAGTCTTTGGTAGTATTCAATCGCTCGATCCCAATCATCTAATATCTTCTTGAATCCAAGAACGTCAAGAAAGCCACAATATTGATATTCATTATTCATCGGTTTTCCCTAACGAATAATTATCTGACAGATGAAGCGGCTTTATCTACCGCCCCCCCACCAAACCCACTCTCCTGAACGTCTCATCTACATACTTTACATAATATCTATAATCGAAAAGGGCTTTGATCTCATTTGCAGGGAGAATCTGCGTAATCTGTGGATCGGCAACCAGAAGCGACAGGAAGTCTTGTCCGCCCTGCCAGGAGCGCATGGCATGTCCCTGAACCAGGCGGTATGCCTCCTGGCGGGAGAGACCCCTCTCCACCAGGGCCAGAAGGACCCGTTGGGAGAAGATCAACCCCCGCGTCAGATCCAGATTCTGGCGCATCCGGTCCGGGAAGACCTGCAGCTTATCCATAATGAAAGTGAAGAGACGGAGCATGTAGTCCAGAAGTAACGTGCTGTCTGGAATAATGATGCGCTCCGTGGATGAATGGGAGATATCCCTCTCGTGCCAGAGGGCGATGTTCTCTAAGGCCGTTTGCGCGTAGCCTCGAAGCAGCCGGGCCTGGCCGCAATTGCGCTCGCAATGCTCAGGGTTGCGCTTATGAGGCATGGCCGAAGAGCCGGTCTGGCCTTCCTCGAAAGGCTCTTCCGCCTCGCGCACTTCCGTGCGTTGCAGATGGCGTATCTCCGTGGCGAATTTCTCCAGGGATCCGCCGATGATGGCCAGGGTGGTGACGAGCTGGGCGTGGCGGTCTCGCTGAAGGACCTGGCTGGATATGGGCGCCGGGGCTAGTCCCAACTTGGCGCAAGTGTGTTCTTCTATTTGAGGTGGTACCGTGGCATAGGTCCCCACGGCGCCGGAGATTTTCCCCACGGAGGCCACATTTCGGGCCTCTTGCAGCCGCTGGGCGTTGCGTCGCATCTCCTCCACCCAGAGGGCGAGTTTGAGTCCAAAGGTCATAGGCTCGGCATGGACGCCGTGGGTCCGCCCAATCATTAGCGTGTCCTTGTGTTCGATCGCTCGCCGTTCCAGCACACGAGTCAGCGCGGAAACGTCATCGGCCAAAAGATCGGCTGCCGCGACCATCTGGACGCTCAGAGCGGTGTCCATGACGTCGGAGGAGGTTAGGCCGTGATGTAGGAACCGCCCTTCTGGACCGAGGCTCTCGGTGACGGCGGCCAGGAAGGCGGTCATGTCATGGTGGGTCTGCTTGAATACCTCGTACATGCGCTGCCTGTCAAGGCGCGCGCCCTTTAGCTTCGCCAGGTCGTCCTGTGGTATAAGACCCAGCTTGGCCCAGGCCTCGCAGGCGGCCAACTCCACCCGCAGCCAAAGCTCGAACTTGTGGTCCTCGCTCCAGATGGCGGCCATCTGGGGGTGGGTGTACCGCTCGATCATATCTACTGCTGGGCCAGGCGGTCCCGGAAGGCCTGATACGCCTCCCGGACGGAGTCATGCTTCAGGCCCAGGATGGAGGCTGCCAGGTAGGCGGCGTTTTGGGCTCCCTGTATGCCTACCGAGGCCACAGGGACCCCTGCCGGCATCTGGACGATGGAGTACAGGGCGTCAACCCCTTTGAGCTCGCTGCTGGCCAATGGGACTCCGATAACGGGGATGGTGGTCCACCCGGCCAGCACGCCCGGCAGATGGGCTGCGCCGCCCGCCCCAGCGATGAGCACCTCCAGGCCGCGGTCCCGGGCCGTCTTGCCGTACTCCCGGACTTTCTCCGGCGCCCGGTGGGCGGACATGACCGTCACCTCGTAGTCTACACCCAGGTCTTTCAGGACATCCAGGGCGCCTTGCATCACCGGCATGTCTGACTGGCTGCCCATGATCACGCCGACGAGGGGCATTCTATACCGTCAGGCCCAGGATGCGCTGGGCGTTCTTGTAAAAGACCTTCTCCAGTATCTCCGGCTTGTAGCCCTCGCTCTCCCAGTCCTGAAGCAGACGCTTATGGGAAAGGAGCGGGTAGTCCGACCCGAACATGACCCTATCCTGTAACCGCCCCCTGATCTCCCGCTTGAGTGAATCGGAGAAGTACTTGGGAGACCAGCCCGATAGCTCCATAACTACGTTGGTCTTGTGGACCACAATGGCGATCATCTCCTCCTGCCACGGCCAAGATGGGTGGCAAGCGATTATTTTAAGGTCCGGGAAATCGGCGGCGACGTCGTCAATGTACGGTATGGGCTTGGTGTATTTCAGGCGTATCCCCATGCCACCAGGCATTCCGCCTCCCAGGCCGGTGGTGCCGGTATGGAACTGCACCGGGCAGCCAAGCTCCACGCATTTCTCATAGATCGGATAGACCATGCGGTCGTTGGGGAAGAATTCCTGGGCCGCCTGCTGGAACTTGACCCCGATCATGCCCAACCCCTTGACCGCCCGTTCTACCTCTGCGATAGCGGCCTTTTGTTTCCATGGATCCACACAGGCCCAGGCCCCTAGAAACACGTCAGGGTGCTCCTCAGCCATGCGGGCTACTACCTCATTGGGGACCCTAGGCAGGCCGGTACCGGCTTCGGCATCCCAGGCGATGATAAGGCCCTTCACGTCGGCGTCCCGAAAGTCCTGAGCCATCTCTTCCGGGGTCTTGACCTGGAATGTATACCCGTAGTTCTTCTCCAGGGCGTCTTGATAGGTTTTAGTGCTCTCGTACCACTCCTTGGTGGATATGTGAGCGTGGACGTCTATGGCTTTCATATTTCCCTCTCGATTAGTATATTAACTAAGGGCGGCGATGTCTTTTCTGTAATGGGCGCCCTGGAAGTGGACACGATCCACGTTACGGTAAGCCTTCTCCCTGGCCTCGGCCATAGTATCCCCCTGGGCCACTACCGTGAGCACCCGCCCGCCGCTGGTGAGCCAGATTCCCGAGGCCTGGCCGGTGCCAGCGTGAAAGGCCTGAACGCCCTCATCCAGGGTCCCCAGTCCCGATATGGGGAACCCGGTGGCATAAGGTCCAGGGTAGCCCTGAGAAGCCAGTACGACCCCCACGCTGCTGTCGTTGCTCCAGCGCACTTTGACCTGGGCGAGAGTCTGGCTATAAATAGCCCACAGTATCTGGGCCAGGTCCGTCTCCAGAAGGGGAAGGACCGCCTGAGTCTCCGGGTCTCCGAACCGGGCATTGAACTCCAAGACTTTTAGGCCCTTCGGGGTTATCATCAGGCCGGCATACAGCACACCCTGGTAGGGGCGGCCCTCAGCCGCCAGGGCCTCGACTGCGGGCTCCAGGACACGTTTCTGTGCTTCTTCGATAGTCTCGGCGGTTAAGAACGAGGGCGGGCAGTAGGACCCCATGCCTCCGGTGTTGGGTCCCTGGTCATAGTCATGGACCCGCTTGTAGTCGCATACCGGAAGCATCGGCGCCACCGTGATCCCGTCGGTAAAGGCCATCAGGCTGACCTCTTGGCCTTCAAGACATTCTTCCACTATTACCCGCTCTCCAGCAGGGCCGAAGGCTCGCTCTACCATGATACGGTAAAGCGCTCCTAATGCCTCTTTAGTTGACTGGGCCACGATTACCCCTTTTCCTGCGGCCAGGCCATCAGCTTTTACTACGAGAGGGGTGTCCTGGCCCTCTATGTAGGCCCTGGCCTGGTCATAGGATGAGAAGGAGCATCCCAACGCGTTTGGGATGCCGTATTTTTCCATCAACGCCTTAGAGAAGACCTTGCTTGACTCTATCTCAGCGGCGGCCCGGCTGGGGCCGACGATAGGGATACGCTGCTGGTCGAAGTAGTCCACGATCCCCTTCGCCAGCGGTTCTTCCGGCCCCACGACGACCAGGTCCATGTGATGGGAGGCAACCGCCAGGGCCTCGAAGTCCATGGGCTTTATGTCCAGGTTCTCGGCTATCTGCGCCGTCCCCCCGTTCCCAGGGGCCACCGAGACCTCCGTGACGCGAGGGCTTTGCTTTAGCTTCCAGGCTATGGCGTGCTCGCGCGCCCCGGAGCCAATGACCAATACTCTCATTTACTAATCCGTACCTCTCAAAAGATACCCGCGAACGGGGATGAGGCGCTTGTTCAAGGGATCTACAGCCAGGCCGAATTCCTCCAGTGTGACAGCTCCCAACAAGGGCTCCGTGCCCTCTTCGCCGAAAACGCAGATCGTAAACCGCTCCCTGCCGTCGAGCCTTACTCTCACTTGGGCAATTGGATAGCTAGCTTCGCGTCCATCGGCC
>JAUYDP010000113.1 GCA_030691805.1 Dehalococcoidia bacterium
GGCTTTTCCCTTGGGATTCCGGCTCATCCGATGCGAATAGGCCATAACCAACAGCCATTTTTCGCCCCCGAGATTCATGAAATCCAGCGTGTTTCACGCAGCCACCGCCCCCTCGGGCATTCTGCTGATCCCCATGGATGGGCAGAGCCGGCAGCCCGTCGCCCTAGGCTAAAGCCATGGGCTGAGAAGCCGAAGCCCACAAGGGGCTGAACCCCGGATTTCATCCCCACATGTCACGCAGTTAGCCTTTGGCTCCTGGCCGCTAAATCCCAGGTCCCATACCCTGAATCCTAAACCCTGTCCTACTTTCCCCGGAAGACCGGCTCCCGCTTCTCCATGAAGGCCAGGTAGCCCTCCCGGTGGTCCTCGCTGGACATGCAGATGGCCTGGGCGTAGGCGTCCCATTCCAGGGCGGAGTCTATGTCCATCTTGCGCTGGACCTCCAGGGCCTCTTTGGTCATGCGGACGCCCACGGGCGGCCCCTTGGCGATCTTGCGGGCCATATCCATGGCCGTGGTCATCAGGTCTTCCGCCGGAACGATGCGGTTGACCAGGCCGATGCGCTCCGCCCGCTCGGCGCCGATGATGTCGCCGGTATATAGAAGCTCGGCGGCGTGGCCCATTCCAACGATGCGCTGGAGCAGGTAGACCGCCCCCATGTCAGCGCCGGTCAGGCCCACCCGGTTGAAGAGGAAGGAGAAGCGGGCGGTGGGAACAGCGATGCGGATATCGCAGGCGCAGGCGATGACCGCGCCGGCGCCGCTGGCGATGCCGTTGAGGGCGGCGATGGTGGGCTTGCGGATGGAGTAGACGCCCTTGGTCAGAGCGCCGGTCATGCGGGTGAAGTCCAGCATCTCCCGCTGGCCCTTGCCCTGGAGGACGCCGATGATCTCGTGGACGTCGCCGCCGGAGCAGAAGCCCCGGTTGCCCTGTCCGGTGATAACGACGGCCCTCACTGAATCGTCGTTAGCGATGTCCCGGGTGGCCTGCCCCAGCTCGGCGTAAATCTGTAATGTCAGGGAATTGAGGGTATCCGGACGGATGAAGGTGATCACCCCAACCCCGTCCTCGATGCGGTAGTCGAAGCTCTGGTAACTCATAGGACCTCCTTGGTGATGGTATGCCGGCGGGAGCCGGCGGCCCACCCATTATAACGGATTCATGGGGGAAGTATGTAGGTTGGGTTTGTTGCGACCGGACGGATTCACATAATATAGGGGATCCCATTAGAATCGTGTAGGGGCGGTTCGCGAACCGCCCCTACAGGGTGGTTTAGCCCCCAGGCTTTTCCTCTTGTTATAGAGTTAACAGGCGGGCCTGAATTAGCGGCTCTTACCAGCTTGCTCTGGTATTTCTTCCCAGGTGATCCAGCCTATATTAGCCGCCAAAGTTTCGAAATCAATATCGGCTAGATCGTCACGGTAGGGAAGCATTTCCCTCAAGGCCTCGGGCTTGTGCCGGTAGTGGCCCATCATCTGGGTGTAAGCCTTTTCGTCATTCCGGTCGGAGGTTATTAGGATGAAATAGAACTCACGAAAGCCTCGCTGCCGGGCTTGCCAACTGCCGACGTCTAAATTGCGAATTATTTGGTCCCTTCGAGCATCGTATTTTGTTGATCTCGTGATGTCACCACTATACTTGGCCTCCAGGAATACCAAAGCTTGGCGGCCGAGCGCCAAGGTAAGGTCCACTTCAGTAGCTCCTTCCCTTACTGTCCTACTTGCTGGAGGGTAATACATGTTTTCCGGTGTCTTCTTACCGTGCCAAAAATATAGTTTTGTATTGGCGGTACTTTCTAGTGTTTCAGGACTCGCCTTTCCTTCAAGTGCTATCTCAAAGAAAGTCCTTAACCACTTGCTCGTTTTCACAGTCTGTTTTAGCAGATGACTGAAATGGCACCAAGTGCGAGCATCCTCGCTGTTTTCACTGCAGATCTTGGGCAGCCCTTTTACTTTCCCCTTTGTGAAGCGTTCCTCAGCCTTTCGCAAAAAGTCAGGGTGCCTCAGGTCCGTGCCAGACAACAGCGGGTGATCTTCGAACCTCTTATAGACTGTTACTCCACTATCGGAATTTACAAACGCTTGGTCTTGCATATGCTCTCCTTTCGCTGCGCTGAGGGCTGTTCTAACCAACGCTAACGGCTGAAAATCTAGTAATCGGCCGCAGCCCGTCAAATGGGTAATACGTTAGGGTCCTTTTCTCGTTCCTCGTTCCTTGAGCGAGAACTCGCACCCGCAATAGTCCTGCCGGTACAGTCCCGCCTCTCGGCTCAACCGGAGGCTCTTGGTGAAGCCGTCCTTCTTCTTGAAGTCAGCGGCGTAGAACTCGAGGCCGTGGCGGGAGGCCACCTCCTGGCCGATGGCGTTGATGGCGTCGGCCCGCTTGTGGGGGCTGATGGAGAGGGTGGTGGTGAAGTGGGTGAAGCCCTGCGCTTGGGCTATGGCGGCGGTCTCCTCCAGCCGCAGGCGGTAGCAAGCCAGGCAGCGTAGGCCCCCCTCCGGCTCGTCCTCCAGGCCCCGAACGGCCTCGTGCCAGCGCAGGGTGTCGTAGTCGCTGACCAGCAGGGGCAGGCCGATCCCCTGGGCGTAGCCCTCCAT
>JAUYDP010000137.1 GCA_030691805.1 Dehalococcoidia bacterium
GTCAATGGGCCAGTCACGCGGGATCTGTAGTGGCGAGGCATGCCTCGCTACTACGTGAGCGACGCCTGCTCGGCCACGGTAGGGAAGACAGCTCCGTACTTTATCAAGTTTATCAACGGGCTCGGGACGTCCGCCACTACGTCTTGGGCGCTGCACCCTAACAATTCTTCAAACCCATCAAACCCGCCACTGCACCCTACACCTACACCCTACACGCTTGACCTTTGACCCTTGACCCCTGCCCTTTGAGCCTAGTGACACCGGCCGCGGTGGTCCTGGCAGGTGACCTGGCCGCAGGATGGGCAGCGGTTCTGGTTGTGCGCGCAGAGGGCGCGACCGCAGACGGAGCAGGCGCCGACACCGCACTCCCGGCAATGGACTCGCTGGCAGGCGCTACAGGTGAGGATGCAGGCGTCGCAGGCCAGGTGGCCGTTGGCGCAAAGGTGGATGGTGGTGGCCCCATTGTGGCATACGTGACAGGAGGGTAGCTCCAGGGCCCCAGTCAGGGGATCGAAGACGACGCTGGCTTCGGCGGTGGCGTAGCGGTTCTGCACCTGGACCCGTCCACTCACTTTGGGTTGGCTGACGATGGCGGCATTGAGGAGACTAAGGGCCACCCGCAGGTGGTGCTTGGCCCCCGCGTCAGCTAGCTTCCGCTCCCTCTCCACTTCGGATGCCTCTATCTTATGTTCCAGGGTCCTCCGGCGTTCTGGCTCCTCGGTGCGTTCCAGACGGCGGCGCAACTCGTCCTTGGTATCGTCGTAGAAGGTGTTGATGCGGAGGCTCTCCATCTCGAAGTGCCGGGAGGCGCGGCGCTGGTAGGTGGCCACCGTGGCGGCGATTTGTATTTGAAGGAGTTGGATAGAACGTTGGTAGGCGGCGGTTAGGCTGGCGGCGTTGGGCAGACAGTCCGCATCGGGAGCATAGAAATCCCGTTTCGGTTCCAGGCGCATCCGTCGCCATCCTTCTTGGAGCTTGGGGGCCGGCTGCAGTGAGCCGCTGTCCACGACCACGGTATGCACCTCCTCCCGTTTTTCATCGGAGAGATAAGATACCTGGAAGTTGAAGAGGAGGTAATGGCAGGCAAAGGGAATCTCCATTTCATCATAGAAGATACGCGCATTGGCGAACCTGGCCTTCCATTGGTCCAGGTGAATGGCGCGACGCTGGGACCAGCGTAGCCCATTGATGTACCAGCGAGTAACGCTCCCCATCCTGGAGGCCATGGCGATAAGCTCATCCGCCAGAGGGCTGCCCAGAGAGAGGTATTGGATCCCAGCTTTCTCCGCCGTGTGGGGATCGAAAGCCAGCCTGGCGAAGCCGTCTCCGCCCAGGGTCTTCCGGTGCGCGTCCGGAAGGACAGCCTCCAGCACGCCCTCTCTTTCTTCTACCAGGGCGCCAAGGACCTGAAGTAGCTCCTTGGCGAAAGCCTCTAGCTCTCCAACCGATCCGTTTTGTGACTTTGCTGCCATGAAAATAGGTTTCCGCTACTCCGTCCTCATGCCCCAGTGCTTTAGCCTGGGGTGGCTTCCATACCCCAGGCTAAAGCACTGGGGCATAGTGAGCCGGTCTTCATCTTCGGTAGTGCCCCGACAGGGGCATGAGAGGCTGGCATGTACTCTGGCATGTAACCTCAGTCCGTAGTGCGATAGTCCTGGCCGAAGACCAACTCGTCCAGCTCCTCGGTGTGCCGGTAGGCCGCCTTGGCCTGGACCATCTCCTCTCCCAGGCGCTCGATCTCCTGGTGCATCTCCTCCGGCGAGCCGGCCCGCACCCATAGATCGGTGATGATCTCAGGGAAGTCCCGCTCGTCGGCCAGGTGGCCCAGGATCATGTCTATCTCGCCGATGACTAGTTCGAACATATTGATCTTGGAGTCCAGGAGCCAGAGGATGTAGTCCTCTACGGTTCCCTCGGCCGAGAGATTAAAGATATAGACCTCCCGGGGCTGGCCGATGCGGTGGATACGCCCCACACGCTGCTCGATGCGCATGGGGTTCCAGGGGAGGTCGTAGTTGACCATGGTGTTGCAAAACTGAAGGTTGCGGCCCTCGCCGGCGGCCTCGGTGCACAGGAGCACCTGCCGCTCTTTCTCGAACCTGGCGATGGCCTCGTCCTTGGCGGCCGCAGACAGGCTTCCGTGGTAGACGACGTAGTGGATGCCTTCCCGGTCCAGGGCGCCGGAAAGGTGGTTGAGGGTCGCCAGGTATTTGGTGAAGACCAGGGCCTTCTCCCGGCTGGCGCGCAGAAGCTTCAACAGGGCCCTGGTCTTGGCGCTGTCCTTGACGGAACGGGCCATGGCGGCCAGTCGGGCCAGCTCCTGCCGGTGTTCCGGACTGTTGTATAGGTTGGCGGACATGGTTTCCAGGGTGGGAGCCACGGCGAAGGTGGAGCTTCCCATCTCCATCTGGAGGGTCTGGAGGATGAACCGGTTCAGGCCCCGCTGGCCGTGGCCCACCTTGGGGTGCTCCCGGCGAACGAAGTCGCTAACCGCTTCGTATACCTCCCGTTCTGGAGCAGAGAGGGCAACTTTGACCGTAGTAGCGCGCCGGCGGGGCAGGCTCAGGCCTACCTGGCTGCGGGTGTTGCGAACCATAACGTCAAAGAGGAGTTCCCGGAGGAGGGCACGGTTCTTGGGTAGCCGGGGCGATCCCCTGGTCACGAAGTCCTTCTTGAAGGATCGGCTGGTCTTGAGCTGCCCCGGCTTGAGGAGGGTGATCAGGTTAAATAGTTCCTCCAGATTATTCTGGACAGGCGTCGCAGTGAGCAACAGGATGAACTTCTTGTCCAACTGGTTGATGAACTGCCAGGTAGTGGTGGAGCGGCTCTTGAGATGGTGGGCCTCGTCAACAATGACCATGTCGTAGCGCTGGCCCAGGATGGCGCTGGCGTTCTCTCCCGTACGGGCGGTATGCCACGATGCGATCACGCGGTCGAAATGAGCCCAGGCCTGAACCCCGCGCTTCTCGAATACGGGGTCCTCATGGGTGACCAGCGGGATGCCGAACTTGGAGTCCATCTCCTCCTGCCACTGGGCTACCAGGCCGGGCGGTGTCAGGACAAGAACCTTGCGGACCAGACCCCGGAGGAGGTACTCCTTTAAAACCAGGCCCGCCTCGATGGTTTTTCCCAGGCCTACTTCGTCGCAGAGAAGCGCCCGTCCACGGAAACGGCGAAGGACTACCTGTGCCGTCTCAACCTGGTACGGGAAAGGCTCAAAGAACACAACTCCAGGGGAGAGGAGCTGGTCGAACCCCTGCACCAGGGAGAGTTGGGCCGCCCGATAGCGCAGGTGAAAGAGGGAATGGTCCTCAAAATCACCCCTAGCCAGCCGGTCAAGGATCTTGGATGCGCCATCCGCCAGGATCAGCTCGTAGCCCTGGGAGGCTGCGACTAAATTGGGAGCAAAACTTGCCATGAGTGGAACACCACACTTTCGACGGGGCCGCGGGCGAGACCGCGATGCACCCCGCAATGAGGGACTGTCAATGAAAGTATAGGACTGCGCTGGGGAGAGGTCAAGCAGCGGCGGGTGAGCGGGCACCCAGGTGCTCCAGCCAACTGGTTTTTGGACTACTTGGGCACGATGCGGTAAACTTGGTAAATCAAAAACCTTCGATCGAGTGTAGAAATGTCATTAACGACCCTCGGGCTGGACTCCGCCCACGTACGCTCCAGAGTAGGGAGTTGGTTGGAGCAACACACTGATACCATAGATTCCTTGCCCGATTCATATGTAGGCGCAGGGATTGCCCTGGCTGCTGGTCTTGGTTTGTACCTGGAACTGATGATCATTCGTTTGCATTCTTCCTATTTTCAGTTATTCGCCTATTTCAAGAACGTAAGTCTTCTATCGTGCTTTCTCGGTCTTGGTATCGGCTATGCGAGGGGTTCTAAACGACCGGTACCTACGCCTCTGATCATGCCCTTATTCGCGTTTCAAATCTTGCTTGTCTACGTAACCCGCCATAGTCCGTTAGCGGATTCTCTGCAAAACCCGATTTCGGAGCAACTCGCGTTTGGCGTCGGGCAGACAGCGGGAACGAAGGAAACCTTGATTACCTACGGGTTTATGGCACTGATCTTTGCCCTTAATGCGCTATGTTTCATTCCCCTCGGACATTTGGCTTCGCGCTTAATGGTACGACGGCAGGCGCTGGCGGCTTACGGTTGGAACCTGATTGGCAGCCTGTCCGGCATATTTGTTTTTTCTTTGGTTTCATTCATGTGGGCTCCGCCTACCATCTGGATAATCCTAGCAACTCTGGGGCTCATAATCTTCCTCCGAAGACACGTAACCACTCTTTTGCCAACGCTCATAGCAGCAGGTATCGTGTTAGTATTCCTGGCTAGGCCCATTGATCTAAACCGGTTCGACATATACTCACCATACCAGGCTATGGCTTTAGTCCTTTCGAAAGATGGGCCTCCTGTTCTTGAGACGAGTAACACGTACTACCAAAGAATCCTGGATTTGAGTGAGGAGAATGTACGTAACAATGCACAACTGAACAAGTGGTCGGATTATTACTCGTTGCCCTACTTTTTTAAACCGAAACCAAAAGACGTGCTGATAGTGGGCAGTGGCGCCGGTAACGACGCGGCTGCCGCACTACGGAATGGCGCTGGCGAGATCGATGCGGTGGAGATCGACCCTGCGATTCTTCAGTTCGGGAAACAGTATCATCCCGAATCGCCCTACCAGGCCACGAGCGTGAACGCCATCGTCGATGATGCCCGAGCATTCATCCGGCATACAGACAAACAATACGACTTGATCGTCTATGGCCTGCTGGATTCACATACGTTACTTTCGGGTAGCTCTGGTAGTATCCGATTGGACAGTTATGTCTATACCGTTGAAGGACTTCGGGACGCTCGCCAGAAGCTCAAGCAGGATGGCGCTATCAGTCTAACATTTAGCCTCATAAGTGACGAACTAGGCAGAAAGCTGTTCGTTATGCTTCAAGATGCCTTCGATGGGCAGAGTCCGGTAGTCTATCAGGCTGGCTATGATGGAGGTTACACGTTTTTAGATGGTGGCGGACTAGGAAAGGCCTCCCTTCCCTTACCGCCAACCGTCAAAGAAGTGACGGCCAGGTTCGCCGATCCTACAATCTACGCGGATAAATCCACGGATGACTGGCCCTTTTTCTACATGCCTTCGAGGAAGTATCCCGCCTCCTACGTCGTGATGATCCTGGTATTGTTGTCCATTTCGGTGGTGTTCGTTCGACGGCTCGTGCCAGGCTCCGGCGCAGGCTTCTCGGTCCCGGCCTTTTTCCTGGGAGCTGGGTTCATGCTTCTAGAGACTAAAGCAATAACGGAGTTGGCCCTTGCATTTGGCAGTACTTGGTTCGTGATAAGTGCCGTGATTACAGCCATTCTGATTCTGGCATTTCTGTCCAACCTGGTTGTTATGAGATTTGGTAATCCTCTGCCCTTGCTAACTTATCCATTACTCTCCGTCTCGTTAATCGCCGGATTAGGCTTAAGCTTCGCTTATATGAGCGGCCTTGCAC
>JAUYDP010000149.1 GCA_030691805.1 Dehalococcoidia bacterium
AATGTTGATAGCCTATCTTTTCCAAGTCCGTTTCCAGAACGGGCTGGACCCGATGTTCCTTATTTCGGAGTATAAGAAAGGGACCATCCAGGTCTACCCGGACAGCACACTCTCAACTATCGTCAAGCTTATTCCCACAGAGCCTCTCGGCCTTCCTACTGCGCCTAAGACGAAACCGTGAAGCCATATTTTTCAGCTATCAGTTGTCAGTTGTCAGCTACACCCCGAATGGCTACATTGAACCACCCTTTAAGAGGTCTTGGGGGTTAACAACTAAAACGCAAAAAACAGAAAGGTAACAACATGCGCAGAAAGATCACTGTCGTTGGCGCGGGGAACGTGGGTGCTACTACCGCCCAACGCATTGCAGAGAAGGGCTACGCCGACGTGGTCCTGGTGGACATCGTTGAAGGTCTTCCACAAGGGAAGGCCCTGGATATGCTCCAGGCCGGCCCAATTGTTGGCTACGATTCGGGAGTGGTGGGGACCAACGGATATGAGGAGACCGCCGGATCGGACATCGTGGTCATTACCTCAGGGGTGCCCCGCAAGCCGGGGATGAGCCGGGACGACCTGGTAAACACCAACATGGGAATCGTCAAGGCGGTGACGGAGCAGGTAGTAAAGTATTCGCCTGACTGCATAATCATCACTGTCACCAACCCCCTGGATGCCATGACCCAGTTGGCCTTCAAGACCAGCGGCTTCCCCAAGGCCAGGGTGATCGGAATGGCCGGGGTATTGGACACTGCCCGTTTCCGGGCCTTCCTGGCCATGGAACTAGGGGTCTCCGTGGGCGATATCTCCGCTTATGTCCTGGGAGGCCACGGCGATACCATGGTCCCCCTGACCCGGCTAACCACCGCGGGCGGCATTCCTATCGCCCAGTTGCTGTCCCAGGAGCGCATCGAGGCCATCGTTCAGCGGACCCGCAAGGGCGGGGAGGAGATCGTCTCCTACTTGAAGACAGGCAGCGCCTTCTACGCGCCGTCGGCGGCGGTGGCCCAGATGATTGACGCCATAGTCCTGGACAAAAAGCAGATTCTGCCGTGCGCCGTTTACCTGGAGGGCGAATACGGCATCAACGGCCTCTTCGTCGGGGTACCGGTTAAGCTGGGGGTCCGAGGAATCGAAGAGATCATAAAGATAGAGCTGACTCCCGAAGAGCAAGCCGCTTTGCACCGCTCCGCCGACGCCGTGCGCGAGCTGGTACAGCTCATGCACATCTAAGTGTAGAGACGCCCCGATGGGGCTTCTCAGCACATGGGGGTAATAATAAGGCTGGCCGTGCGTCGCATCTCCGCCGAAACGCGGTTTACCAATTGATTGCGTTGCAAGGAATAGTTGGACGGCGGTGTCGGCCAGGACGTGCCCAGGATAAGATGAATGTAGTGCGGGGGTTTATCCCCCGCTTCCCAGCCCCAGCAGGGGACAAACCCCTGCACTACATGCCGGATTATTTTTCGCGCCTGCGGGAACCACCCCATTGTTGCTTCAAACTTCATCAGTCTACAGACCGGCGGCAGACCGGCGCGGAATCTCCACGAACACCCGTGCCCGCCTACGGGCTTGAGAAATGGACCTCCCGGTGGTAATCTTAGGTGCAACCGTGAGAGAGATCCAAGCCCACCAGATCACCGAGGCCGTGTCCCGTCTCTGCCAGGAGGCGAACTTCGACCTTCCTCCGGACGTCCTGGATTCCTTGACACATGCTCAGAATATCGAGGTCTCGCTGGAGGCCAAGGACGCCCTGGGACAGCTTCTGGAGAACGCCCGGATCGCTCGAGAAGAACGGCTTCCGCTATGTCAGGACTGCGGCTACACCATCATCTTCTTGGAGATGGGACAGGACTGCCATGTGATTGGAGGTGACCTCTACTCCGCAGTACAAGAGGGCGTGCGCAGGGGCTACGACGAAGGCTATTTGCGCAAGTCCATCGTGAACCCACCTATCTTCCAGAGGTCCAACACCGGCGATAACACACCCGCCGCCATACACACGGAAATTGTGCCCGGGGACCGGCTGCGGATAGTAGTCATGCCCAAGGGCGGAGGCTCGGAGAATATGAGCGTCCTGGCCATGCTGACCCCGGCCCAGGGTATAAAGGGTGTGGTCGAAACAGTAGCGGCGGCCGTGGACCGGGCCGGCTCTAATCCCTGCCCGCCGGTTATCGTGGGCGTCGGCATTGGGGGTACCGCCGACTACGCTATGTACCTGGCCAAGAAAGCCCTACTCCGTCCGGTAGGCCAGCCGAATGCTGACCTGCAGATTGCCGGGCTGGAGAAGGAAGTGCTGGAGCGGGTCAACGGCCTGGGAATCGGGTCCCAGGGCTACGGTGGGACCGTAACCGCCCTTGCCGTGCATGTCGAGACCTACCCCGCGCACATGGCTTCGCTGCCGGTGGCCGTAAGTATTCAGTGCCATAGCGCGAGACACAAAGAGGCGGAACTGTGATGCCAGCGAATTCCCAACCCCCCGTTCAAATCCGCAGATTTCACAGATTTTTTTCTTTTCTGATGTGAATATACATCTAACTCCTCCTCTGGATGACAAAACCATAGAACATCTCCGCTCCGGCGACCGCGTGTCCATCACCGGCGTGATCTATACCGCCCGGGACGCCGCCCATAAGCGTCTGGTGGAGGCCCTGGAGAGCGGCGGTCCGCTGCCAATTCCCCTTGAGGGTCAAATAATCTATTACATGGGGCCTTCCCCCGCCCGTCCGGGGAGGCCCATCGGCTCGGCTGGACCTACCACCAGCGGCCGGATGGACTCATATGCGCCAACTCTTTTGGCCCGCGGCCTCAAAGGCATGATCGGCAAAGGGAACCGCTCACAGTTAGTGCGAGATGCCATAAAGCGGCACCGCGCCGTCTACCTGGCCGCCACCGGCGGCGCCGGCGCCCTTATTGCTCGAACCATAAAGAAGGCCGAGGTGGTGGCCTACGAAGACCTGGGAGCCGAGGCCATCAGGAGGCTGGAGGTCGAGGACTTCCCGGCCGTAGTCATAAACGATATCTACGGAGGCGATCTGTACGAGGAGGGGAAGGCCAAGTATGCCCGGAGATGACGAGTCTAAGGGGGGCCAGGCCCTTCGGGGCCTACGCTACTGGGTAGAAGCGACCTTTCCTTTTCGCCAGGGACTGGGAGCGCCGCTCCTGGGCCTTGGTCCGTATGCCAATGTTATAGACCTGGGTGACGGCCGCGGCCTGGCCTTCTGCACGGACGGCGTAGGCACCAAGGTGCTGGTGGCCCAGATGCTGGACCGCTACGACACGGTCGGCATTGATTGCGTGGCCATGAACGTCAACGACCTCATCTGCGTAGGCGCCGAGCCTCTATCGCTGGTGGACTATATCGCCCTGGAGGAGCAAGATCCGTCATTCTTGGAGGAGATAGCCAGAGGTCTGCACGAGGGCGCCAGGCAGGCCGGCATTTCCATAGTGGGGGGGGAGATTGCCCAGTTGCCGGAGATCATCAAGGGAACCCGGGCCGGGCGTGGCTTCGATCTGGCGGCGGCTGCTGTAGGGATCGCGCCCCTGGACCGGCTAGTGCTGGGTGAGAACATCCAGCCAGGGGACGCCCTGGTGGGACTGGCCTCCAGCGGCATCCATAGCAATGGACTGACCCTGGCCCGGCGGGTCTTCTTCGGAGACAGGGCCCTGGACCCCTTCACCCACTTCGACGAGCTGGGGCGGAGCATCGGAGAAGAGCTTTTGGAGCCTACCCGCATCTACGTCGGCCCGGTTATGGAGGTCTTGCGATCCGGCCTCCAAGTCAAGGCCCTCTTCCACGTAACCGGCGAGGGTTTCATGAACCTGACCCGCCACCGTTCAGAAGTGGACTGGGTAATAGACTACCTGCCGGACACGCCGCCTATCTTCCGGCTCATTCAGCGTTACGGCCAACTAACCGACCGGGAGATGTATACTACCTTCAACATGGGTATTGGCTTCTGCGTTTGCGTCCCTGCAGATAAGGCAGAACATGTCATAGAGGTCGTAGCCAAGCACGGTATCCCGGCCTGGCGCATCGGCTACGCCTCGGCCCACGAGGGCCTTAAGAAAAGGGTGTTAATTGAACCAAGAGCGTTGGAGCTAACGACTTAGTCAGTCTATCCTCCTGTAAGCCCCCTTAGGCACCAAACAAAACAAAACCTTTTGGTTGCGCAGGTCCTTAGCCTGGGCCAACCGGCGAAACGCTGGTTCTACTTCCTCAACGGAATTAGGACAGGTGGATTAGCTTCGAAGCAAAGCCATTCTTCTTAATATAAGCGCCTTTCTTTCCCACCAAACCCATGCAAACAGTTCTCCAAGCCAGGGATAGGTTGGGCAAGACCAGTTAGCGGCTACTCCACCTCAGACAGCGACGGCGCTGCCATCCGGATGGCCACGGCTAACACTATTACCAGGGTAGCCATTGACCCCATAGCCCAGGGGGCGCCCACCACCGCTGCCAGCGCCCCTGCCATAGCGGTCCCCAGTGGCACCAGGGCGCGGTTCAGGAATAGCACGCTCATCAGCCTGCCCCGCAGATTGTCGGGCGAGCTTAATTGCAGGATAGTGTTGTTAGAGGAGTTATACATCGTGCCCATGGCCCCTACCAGAGTGACCAGCATAATGGACGCTACCGGCCAGGGGGAAATACTGAATAACAGTAGCATCGCTCCAAACCCGAACATGGCCCCCATCATCAGGGCGCCCTTGCGCCGGAAGTCTCCCAGGGAGGCCAGCGCCATCGCACCGGCTACTGAACCGCCCGCGGAGGCAGAGGTGAGCAAACCAAGACCGACTGCCCCTATCCCCAGTACGTCCTTCGCGAATACCGTTAGCATAGCCATATAGGGCTGTCCCAGGAACATCGGCACCACGGCTACCACTACCAAGGCCAGTATAGTAGCGTTACCGCGGATATAAGTCAAACCCTCCACCAGGTCCTGCCACATGGCCGCCCTGTGGCGATCGCCTTTTTTTTCGGGTAGCGCCATAGCGTGAAGGGTATAGAGCACCGCCAAGAAGCTAAATCCGTTGAGGTAAAACGGGACGCTTACCCCCATGCTAGCTATGAGCACCCCAGCCAGGGCAGGGCCAAGGATCCTGGTTATGTTCATCGTCGCCGAGTTAATGGCAATGGCGTTGGCCAGGTCGCTCCGTGGCACCAGGTCGGAAATTAGGGTCTGGCGGGCAGGCATGTTAAAGGACATGATGGCCCCCCGTAGCGTGCCAATAAGAAAGATGTGCCAAACCTGCACCAACCCGGAAGACACCAACACTGCCAGGACAAAAGCCAGTGCCATGGCGGCGGTCTGGGTTATCATAAGGAGCCTCCGCCGCTCCATCCTATCCACCAGCACCCCGGCCATCAGGGTCAGCACCAACATCGGCAGGGCCCGGAAGAGGTTGAGGAGGCCCAGATAGAAGGGAGAGTTGGTCATGACCAGAATGAGCCAGTTCAAGGCCACCTGGTCCATCCAATCGCCGGACTGGGAGACCAGGGTGCCTATCCAGAGAAGCCGGTAGTTACGGTGCTTTAAGGAGTTGAGCGTCTTCACAAGATCCCGCCCCGCGCTATAGCACTACCGAGCTACCACCGGACAACCGTTGGACAACCACCAAACCGTCGGACTACTCTCGCACAACCACAGGGCAGTTATCGAACAACAACCGAAGCACTATCGAACCACTATTGAACCACCACAAAGCACGGGCGGGGAAGCGGTGGAGGCGCTCACCTCTGCCAAAATTTCAAGCGGTTGACGATACTTCTGCGCTTGAGCGCCTCGATAGACCAGGTCACGTTTATCTTTTTGGGGCAAGCTTCGGTGCAGTTGAAGACCGTGTGACAACGCCAGACCCCGTTTTCATGGCCTACGGCCTTGATCCGCTCCCGCTGGCCCTGGTCGCGAGAATCGCCTACAAATCGGTAGGCTTTTAGGAAGGCCGCCGGGCCGAGGAACTCTGAGTCCGACCAGACCATGGGACAAGAGGAATAACAGGAGGCGCATAAAATACAATCCAGCATCTCATCTATGTGCTTTCGGTCCTTGGGGCTCTGGTAGCGCTCCCTCTCTGGGGCCGTTTCAGGGTTAATGAGGTAGGGCTTTATTCGCTCGTAGGCCGTCCAGAAAGGGTCCATGTCTACCACGAGATCTTTGACGATGCGCATGTATGGCAGAGGATTAATGGTTATCTCCCGAGGGAGGAGAGGGACAATGGCAGTGTTACACGCCAGCCGGAAAGCGCCATTGATATACATGGAGTCGGAGCCGCAAACCGCCCCTCGGCAGGATGCTCGGAAGGCCAGGGAGCCATCCTGCTGATCCAGAATATCTAGCAGTCCATCAAGCACAGTCATGCCCTTCCGTAATGAGACGTTATAGGTCGTGAAATATGGCAGGGTGTCTACCTCAGGGTCGTAGCGCTGTATCTTGAAGATAGCACTATCTTGCGGCATCAATGGTTCCTTTCAGGATTAATTGTTATTATAAAAAGGAGGGGGGACACCCCCCAAGCCCCCCGTATTTCACAAGCTAGTGTGGGGGGACGCCCCTCAAGACCCCGTATCTCACAAGCTAGAGCGGGGGGACTCCCAAGACCCCCTCCTGCTAGCCGGCCATCAATATTTTCTTTCTACGGGCGGGTAGTTGGTTATAGTAACCGGCGAGTATTCAAGCCTCGGTCCCTCAGGCGTGAAGCGGGCCAGGGTGTGCTTTAGCCACTTCTCATCGTCCCTAGCCTTGAAGTCCAGACGATAATGTGAACCCCGGCTCTCCTCTCTGGCCACCGCCCCCATTGCCACTATCTCAGCCACGTCCAGCATACCTTCCAGCTCCAACGCCCGCATCAGGTCCTGGTTGAAGCTACGGCCATGATATCGCAAGCACCCACGGCGGTAGCGTTCTTTCAGATCCCTTATTATTTTCAGAGCCTTTTCCATTGGGCTTCTCTCTCGGAAAATCCCCACCTGCTCCGTCATTGTGACTTCCATCTCTTTGCGGATGGTTGGAAAGTCCTCTGTCCCGTCGGCCTTAAGAAGCCCCTCAATCTTGGACTGAGCCCCAGCCAGGGCGGACTGAATGTCCTGCTCACCCTTCCGGCTATTTTCCTTGCTCTGGACGAACTGGGCCGCCCGTTCTCCCGCCAGCTTACCAAAGACCACGGTTTCCAGGAGAGAGTTGCCTCCCAGCCGGTTGGCCCCGTGAATGCTTACGCAGGCGCTCTCACCGGCTGCGAAAAACCCGGGCAATTCGCTTTCACCCCAAGTGTTGCAGGCGATTCCGCCCATAGTATAGTGCTGGCCCGGCTGCACGGGGATGGGCTGTTCCACCGGGTCCACGCCGGCGTAGCTAATAGCCAGATCGCGAATGCCCGGCAGTCTCTCCTCTATCTTTTCCCTCCCCAGGTGCCTCAGGTCCAGTAGAACGTAGGCGTTCTCATAGCCCCGGCCTTGTTCTATCTCGATCTGCTCAGACCTGGCCACTATATCCCGGGGCGCCAGCTCCATGAGGCTCGGCGCATAGTCCTTCAAGAAGCGCTCGCCCTTGGCGTTATAAAGATAGCCACCCTCACCCCGAGCTGCCTCTGAAATCAGTATGTTGGTGCCATAAAGGGTCGTAGGGTGAAACTGGATGAACTCCATGTCCTTAAGCGGCACTCCCGCCCAATAGGCCAGGGCCATGCCGTAACCAGTATTGATGATGGCGTTGGTAGTCTTCTGGTAAAGCCGGCCTGCCCCACCGGTAGCGAATATTACGGCGTCGGCGCGGAAGGCCTCCAGTTTTCCAGAAAGCATCTCCATCGCCACCAGACCTACACAGACGCCCGCCGAACGGACCAGGGCCAGGGCCATCCACTCGGAGTAGACCTTGATGCGGCGTTTGGTCACCTGCTCGTAAAGGGTATGGAGCATTACATGGCCGGTCTTATCCGCAGAATAGCAGGTGCGCGGATACCCGGCGCCGCCGAAGGGACGTTGGGCGATCTTACCCTCCGGCGTGCGACTGAACGGACACCCCCAGTGCTCGAGCTCCACAATACGTGGAACGGCTTCTTTGGCCATCACTTCGATGGAGTCCTGGTCGCCAAGATAGTCACTGCCTTTGACCGTATCGAAGGCGTGCTTCTCCCAGTTATCGTCTTTTCCGGCCTCGGCGTTCCCGAACGAGGCGTTGGCGCCCCCCTGGGCCGCCCCGGAGTGAGACCGGAGAGGATGGACCCTGGACAAAAGGGCGACGTCCAAGCGCTGGCCTCCCTTACCGGTAGCCTGGCAGGCTTCGATGGCAGCGCGCATTCCGGCGAGGCCTCCACCCACTACCAGGATTTGATGATTGATCATGGTCTGTGCCTCCTAGCCATGGCTACTGGGAACAGGAGCCTGGCTCCTTGGAAATTATCCACCCCACCCCTCTCATTGGGAGAGACGGGGGGACACCCCCGAACCCCCGGCCTGCGGCGCTACGACTGAACCGACAATTGCGGGTAACGGGGGACACCCCTGTACCCCCGACCGGCAGCGCCACACCTGAACCGACAATTGCGGCAACCGGGGGGCACCCCCGAACCCCCGGCCTGCGGCGCCACACCTGAACCGACAATTGCGGGAATCGGGGGACACGCCCGAACCACCGGCCTGCGGCGCCACACCTGAACCGACAATA
>JAUYDP010000302.1 GCA_030691805.1 Dehalococcoidia bacterium
TCAGGTTCCCGCCATCTTGACGCCCAACACGTTCATCTCCGTGTCGGTGAGGCCGATGGCACGCAGGTGCAGGCGGTTGCCCCGAACGCTCTCCAGGGCATTGATGCCCATGCCTCCCAGCATGTCCTTTATCTCGTGCTCCCATCCCCGCAGGAGGTTAACTAACCTCTCGGCGCCTATATCCGGGTTGATCCTCTTGGACAGGTAGGGGTTGGTAGCGTTTATGCCCCAGGAGCAGCGGCCCGTATGGCAGCCCCCACAAACGTGGCAGCCAAGGGCAATCAAGGCAGCAGTCCCAATATAGACTGCATCAGCCCCGAGAGCGATGGCTTTGAGGACGTCGCCGGCGGTGCGGAATCCTCCTGCCGCGATGATGGAGGCCTGGTTGCGTATGCCCTCTTGGCGTAGACGGGTATCAACGGATGCGATAGCCAGCTCGATGGGGATGCCCACGTTGTCCCGGATGATCTTGGGGGCGGCCCCCGTTGCTCCCCGTATCCCATCCAGGGCGATAATATCGGCTCCGGCCCGCACCATACCGCTGGCGATGGCGGCGGAGTTATGGACCGCCGCTATCTTCACCGATATAGGCTTGGTATAATTGGTAGCCTCTTTGAGGGCAAATATCAATTGAGACAGGTCCTCGATGGAGTAGATGTCGTGGTGAGGGGCGGGCGAAAGAGCGTCGGTGCCCTGGGGGATCATACGGGTCTCCGACACGTCCGCGGTTACCTTCTCACCAGGCAGATGTCCTCCGATGCCCGGCTTGGCCCCCTGCCCTATCTTGATCTCGACGATGGCAGCCACGTTGAGGTAGTCCGCGTGCACGCCGAACCGGCCGGAGGCCACCTGGACGATGGTATTTTTGCCATATTTATAGAGCTTGCGATGCAGGCCACCCTCTCCAGTGTTGAAGAGGGTCCCCACCTCGCTGGCCGCCCGAGCCAGAGACTCATGCACGTTTAGGTTTACCGCCCCATAGGATATGGCCGAAAATATCACCGGAATATCTATGACCACCTGGGGAGCGAGCTTGGTAGCGATTGAAACCCTGCTGGGGTCTACCTGGACCCTGTCCGGCTTGCGCCCCAAGAAGGTCCGCAACTCCATCGGCTCACGCAACGGGTCAATCGAGGGGTTAGTCACCTGACTGGCATTCAGCAGCAGGTGGTCCCAGTAGATTCGGTAAGGCCGGGGGTTGCCCATGCCCGTCAGCAGTATGCCCCCCGTCTCGGACTGCTTGAGGATGTCCTCTATAACCTCCGGACGCCAGTTGGCATTGTCGCTATACTGATACGGGTTTTTTTCAATGATCAGCGCGCCGGTGGGACAAAACGTGACGCAACGCTGGCAGTTGAAACACTGCTCGTCCCGGCTGCGCATCACGTCCAGTTCCAGCATGTAGTAGTGGACGTCCCAACCGCACTGCCGGACACAGACCTGGCACTTGATGCACTTCTCCGGGTCCCTATTTATGATAAACCGGGTCTTCAGGTAAGTCTTCACGCCCCGCCCCTCTTCGATGCCACTAGCTCTTCCTTCAAAGCCGCCTCGGCCGGCAAGGACTCACCCAGCCTGCCGATAATAGGCTCGCCGCCCATAGGGCTCCAGGCTTTCTCCAGGTCCCGGCAGATGAGCCGTATAGCCGATTCCTCGGACGACAGGTAAAGCATTGGTCCCTTAACGCCTACAGTCAGCGGGCGAAGCCGGATGCGGTCTGTCAGGCCGATCATCTCGCCTTGGTGAGCGATAACCACCGTGAACGGCCCGTTCATCAGGAGGCTGGAATAGACCTGCCGGAGGATGGTGTGCGTCTCCCGTTCTTTTTCAGGCATTCGGTCAATCTCACTCCAGAGGGGCGCGGCCATCACCTTGGCGGCCATCTCCACGGGAAGCCCATGCTTGCGTATGAGCAGGTCAACGGCGTAGGCCATGACCTCGGTGTCCGTCTGCATGGTGCAATGGTAGCCGTACATCTCCAGGAAGCGGCGATTTGTGCCGTATGAAGAGATCTCTCCGTTGTGGACTACGGTCCAGTCCAGGATATTGAACGGGTGAGCGCCGCCCCACCAGCCCGGCGTATTGGTTGGAAACCGGCCATGGGCTGTCCAGATATAACCCTCATACTCCTCCAGGCGGAAGAACCGGCCTATATCCTCCGGGTAACCGACCCCCTTGAACACCCCCATGTTCTTGCCACTGGAGAAGACGAAGGCCCCCTCGATGGTGGAGTTAATGGCCATCACCTTTTCTACAACGTAGTCTTCCTCTGCCAGTCCACCCAGATTTTCCGGTTCAACTTCCAGGAAGTAACGCCAAAGGACTGGAGGCCTTGTCACCCCCCTGGTGGTCCTGGTCGGAATTTCCTCGTCCATGATTAGCTTGAAGTGGCTCTTAAGGAATTCCTCCACCTCGTACTGGTGACGCTTCTCCTCAAACATAACGTGGAAGGCCAATGCATCAGCATAGCCGGGGTAGATCCCGTAGGCGGCGAAGCCACCACCCAGGCCGTTGCCCCGGTCGTGCATATTGGCGATGGCCCGGATAATATCCTCGCCGGAAAAGCGCCGGCCTGACCGGTCCATCATTCCGAAGAGAGAGCAAGCCTCGGTAACCTTATCCTCACCGTACGGGTTATTACGACTTACATAGGGTGTCATATTATGCCTCCTGGATGGCCTATACACGCGCCCGGCCGGAGAGGACCGAAGGTCCACGGCTGGGGCTTCGGCCGTTGCTTGTAAGCTTCTCCCGTCGCAGGGCCGCAGGCAAACTAGCCCAACCAAAGTCCGGGGCAAGGAGGGTATCTTGAAAGCTGCTCACGTCTATCTTGTCTCTCATAAGGCCCAAGACGATACCGGCCCTATCAATAGCCCCGACGAAGACCATCCCCACTACCAGCCCGTCCTTCAGCACCAGCTTCTTGTACAGCCGGTTCTTCCGATCCAGCGACCTCATCACCCGGTAGCTGCTGTCCGGCGGGTCGTAGAGGCCGGCGGAGACGATGGGGAGACCGAAGTACTTTAAGGAGTTCATGGCTACGCCGCCAGGGTACTCGGTCTCCATTCCGGCCATGTTGTACCCGGCAACCCGCCCTCCCAGATAGGCGTTAGGCCAGATGGGGATAACCCGGTTTATGCCGTAGATAAAATCGAAGGCTTCGGCCACGTCGCCGCAGGCGTATATCTCAGGGACAGTAGTGGCCATGCGTCGGTCCACCACGATACCCCGGTTGACCTGGATTGGTGTGCCGGAGGCGAGCTCGGTCCGGGGAACGATGCCGATGGCCACCACCACGATGTCACAGGAAATCTCTTCCCCGGTGGCCAGGACCACGCCACCAACCGTAGTTTCGTCCCCCGCCCGGCCCAGGATCTTTTGAACCGATTGCCCTGCCATGACCCGCACCCCGGCATCTGCCAGGGCGTCCTGGGTCACCAGGGCGGCATCCTGGTCCAGGATGGTGTTGAGCACCCAATCCTTGAGCTCTACAACCGTCACCTCAACGCCCTTCTTTACCAGGGCATCAGTCACGCTCATGCCGATTAGCCCGCCGCCGATCACCACAGCGCGCCGGGTCTGGGGAAGGCGCCTGGCAATGCCTTCTGCATCTCCCAAGGTGGTGAAGGTGAAAATGCCTTCCTTCCCCTGCCCATCCATCTTGGGCACGAAGGGAACCCCGCCCGTGGCTAGCAGAAGGTCCTCAAAGGCCAGGGCTTCTCCATCCTCGAGCCTTACCTCTTTGCTCCCTAGCTCAACCTTGACCGCCTTCCGGCCCAGGTAGGTCTGGACGTTATGCGTCTGATAGAAGCCCTCGGGGCGGTAAAGCATGTCTGCCATGGTGCTCTTGCCCGCCAGGAATTCGGAGATCCGGGGTCGGGAGTAAACGGGATAAGGCTCATCAGAGACTACGGCCAGAGATCCCTGGTGGTCTATCTCCCTGATGGCCTCAACGGCTCCAACGGCCCCCACAGAGTTGCCGATTATCAGATATCTAACCAACGGGCACTTCCTCCTCCACAAGCAGGAGCGCCCGGTTGGGGCAGTTCTCCACACATGCCGGGGTTTCCCGCCCCGGGCAGAGGTCGCATTTAAGAGCGACCCTTCGCGTAAGGTCCATAGAAATGGCGCCGTAGGGACAAGCCAGCACGCATGTCCAGCATCCTATGCACTTGCCCTCGTCCAGGAAGACCGTCCCATCCTCCATCTGGCGGATGGCGCCGGTAAGGCAAGCGTAGGCGCAGAGAGGCTCCTGGCAATGGAGGCACTGCACCGCGAACGACAGGGCGCCCTGCTCTTCCACCCGTACCCTGGGCAGGGCCCGCGGGTTTTCGCCCTTGTAAGCATGCACCAGGTCCTTGGAGCGGGAGTGCTCTACCAGGCAATGGACCTCGCACAGGCGGCAGCCGATGCAGACCTCCTCCCTCCTTCGTATCATCTTCACCATTTCAGTACCGAGCCTCTGTCGTGTGATCCTACTGGTCCGCCGCAGCGGGCCTGTCACATGTCATTCTGACCACCTCTCACCAATGTCTTTCTGAGAGCGCCTTTTACTCCATGTCATTCTGAGCGCAGCGAAGAATCTCGCTCCGAAAACCGAAGAGTGGCATTCGGAGCGCGAGATTCTTCGCCTCCGCTGCTTTGTATCTCAAAGTAATACCAATTAAGGCCCCGCTACGGCTCAGAATGACATGAGGCAGGCGCCCGCTACGGCTCCTATGAAAATGAATTCCCATTTTCATCCGCCGTGGTGGGCCAGCCGGCCCATGGAGTGCTCAGAATGACATTGCTCAGATGCCCTGTGGCGAACACTAATCCTCCAGCGTTGACGTGTCCCCTTCGGGCAGGCCCAGATCCCTGGCCTTCAGAAGACGGCGCATGATCTTGCCGCTCCTGGTTTTGGGCAACGACGGGAGGAACTCTATCTCGCGAGGATAGGCGTGAGCTGCCAGCCTGTTTCGTACGAATTCCTTTATCTCGTCCTTCAATTCATCGCTGGCGCTATAGCCCACCTTGAGGGACACAAACGCCTTGACGATCTCCATACGATCCGGGTCCGGCTTCCCGATGACGCCGGCCTCAGCCACTGCCGGATGCTCTATAAGGGCGCTCTCTACCTCGAAAGGGCCGACCAGATGTCCGGCGGTGTTAATCACGTCATCGGCCCGGCCGACGAACCAAAAGTAGCCATCCCCATCCTTCCAGCACCGGTCTCCAGTTATGTACCACCCGTTCTTGAACTTGGACTGGTAAAGCTCCGGGTTGTTCCAATAGGTCCGGAACATAGAGGGCCAGCCAGGCCTAATGGCCAGGTGTCCTTCCTGACCGGTAGGGAGCTCTTCCCAGTTGTCGTCCAGGATGCCGGCATTGATTCCTGGAAAGGGCTTGCCCATAGAGCCGGGACGGATAGCCATTACCGGATAATTAGCGATGAGGATACATCCCGTCTCCGTCTGCCACCAGTTGTCGTGGAAGGGAAGGCCAAATGCCTTTTGCCCCCAGAAGATGGCTTCCGGATTGAGAGGCTCGCCTACGCTGCAAAGGTAGCGTAGGGCGCCGAAGTCATAACGGCGGGGGAGGTCGTCGCCCGCCTTCATCAACATGCGGATAGCCGTGGGCGCTGTGTACCAGACGCTAACCTGGTAGTCCTGAAGGACCTGGTACCACTGCTCGGGGCTAAAGGCCCCTTCGTAGACCAGAGAAGATGCGCCGTTGGACCAGGGGCCAAACATCCCGTAGGATGTGCCTGTCACCCAGCCGGGGTCAGCGGTGCACCAGTAGATATCCTCCTCCTGCACGTCCAGGACGTACTTAGCCGTGGCGAACTGCCCCTGAATGGCCCCGTGAACGTGGACGGC
>JAUYDP010000345.1 GCA_030691805.1 Dehalococcoidia bacterium
GGAGACTGTTGAACAACACCCGGTCCCGTAGTCGGGGTCGTCCCGTAGTCGTGGTCGTCCCTGACCCCGACCGTCGGCATCGGGGACGATGCCGACTACGGAAGTAATTCAACACTCTCAGCGGAGGCTCATGAGCCTCCCCTACAAGCCAATCTCCACTTCCAGAACAATGCGGCACGTGGTTCAAGCGCCTTTTCCTACGCGAACGCTTCGAGTAAACTAAGGGGACGGGGCCTCAGGTAACGGCCGGTCTGCCTTGAAGAAGACCGCAACCAGTTTTCCAGGCCCCGGATTGGAGATGCTATGCTTACTATTCGCCGGAACAAACATGAGGTCGTTGGGAGACAGCTTTCGCTCTTCGCCGTCAACGGTCATCAGCGGTTCACCGTCAACGATGTAGAAGACCTCGTCCTCCTTGGGATGGTGGTGAAGCGGTATAGCCTGGCCGGGCAGGTAGCAGAGCATCTCTATCTTCATGCTCGCCTCTTTGAAGATAGCCTTGCGAACCCGCTTCTCCTCAGAGAACTCAATAGCCTCCCCCACGTTGAACGAAAGCATTCGGTGTCCCTCCCTACGGTTTCTAACCCGTATTGTATTGAGGGAATCTGTGAGTGTCAAACCAGGTGGGGTTGAATTGGGCTTAAATATAGGAATAGACGGCCGCTACCTCCAGGACCATTTCCCTGGTATCGGCCGCTACACGTACCATCTAATCAAGGAGCTCCGCGACATAGATGGCAACGACACCTTTATGGTCTTTTTTAATCCAGAAGCGACGAACTCCCGATTCGACCTGAAAAGCCTGGAAGGCCCTAATGTAGCCCTTCAACCGGTAGAGTCAACCCCCTTCTCCCTCAAGTCACAGCTAGAGATGCCCCGGGAGCTTCGGATGGCCAGGGTTGACCTGTTCCACTCGCCCCATTACCCACTGCCGCTGCTCTCCCGATGTCCTCTTGTTTGCACCATTCACGATACGATACCGTTGAGGGACCCGGCCTTCATGCCCTCCCCCGGCGCCAGGGCGGCTTACCGGCTGGCGCTCTTCTTGGCTCTGGCCCGGAGCAAGTACGTAATTGCCGATTCAGCGGCCTCACGCGAGGACCTTATGCGATGTTTACGTGTCCCTCCGCACCGGTTACGGGTGGTCTATCCGGGCGTAGAACCGGCGGAACCTCATCTTGCTGCGGCGGATAGCGAGCGATGTATACTTTACGTGGGCACGAACAAGCCACATAAGAACCTGCCGCGGCTGATCAGGGCCTATGGGAAGGCTGGGGTGAGCCTTCCGCTGGTAATTGCAGGACCCCAGGACCCGCGCTTTCCGGAGGCGTTTCAAGAGGTCCAATCCTTGGGACTCGAAGGCCGGGTCCGATTCTTGGGCCACGTCGGAGAGGACCATCTCCAAAATCTTTACCGTTCAGCAGACCTCTTCGTCTTCCCCTCGCTGGCCGAGGGTTTCGGGCTGCCCGCCCTGGAAGCCATGTCCCACGGAGTACCCGTTATAGCCTCCAACCAACCAGCGCTGCCGGAGGTGGTGGGGGAGGCAGCCCTGCTGGTGGACCCGCTGGATGAGGACCTGATGGCCTCGGCTATGCTAAGGGTCCTGGAGGACAAGGACTTCGCTCAGGAGTTGAGCCGCAGGGGCCGGGAGCGGGCCTTGCTATTCACCTGGAGAAAGACGGCCGAGGGCTGCCTTCAACTTTATCGGGAAATGGGGTCTCTACGGTGAGAGTCCTTCATGTTTATAAAGACTACCATCCGGTGATGGGAGGGATAGAGAACCACCTTCGACTACTGACCCAGGGACTATCCCAAGTTGCCGGCATGGAGGTGGACGTCCTGGTCACCAACTCTGGGCCAAGGACCGTGGTGGAACAACACGGCCACGTTCGGGTTACCAAGGCCGGCCGGCTGGCCAACATCGCTTCGGCCCCCATCAGCCTGGCCCTACTTCAGGAGATCGGACGGCGCTCCTACGATATCATCCATTTGCATTTCCCTTACCCGGTGGGAGAGATGGCCGCCCTCGGGTGGGGCCGTACCCGCCGCCTGGTTATAACCTACCACAGCGACGTGGTCCGGCAGCAGTTTATCCTGCGGTTCTACCACCCCTTCTTGCTAAAGCTCCTTTCCCGGGCCGACGCCATCATCGCCGGCAGTCCGGATTACATCGAAAGCTCGCCATACCTTACGCAGTTCAGGGATAAGTGCACAGTTATCCCCTTCGGAATAGATTTATCTTACTTCCAAAGCCGGGCCTTGCCGGAGGTCTCGGCAGGTTTAAGAGCCCGCTTTAAGCCTCCATACATCCTGTTTGTCGGTAAGTTCCGGTACTACAAGGGGATCCACTACCTGCTCGAGGCCATGAAGGACGTAAAGGACTGCACCCTCCTTCTGGTCGGAGCAGGCCCCGAAGAGGCATCTCTACGCGCCCAGGCCCGGCGGTTGGGGATGGAATCCAGGGTTGCCTTTCTGGGGCAAGTTGCTGAGAGCCTTCTGCCTTCCTACTATCAGTCCAGCCAGTTATTCGTCTTGCCATCGTGCCTGCGGGCTGAGGCCTTCGGCTTAGTCCAAGTAGAGGCTATGGCCTGCGGCCTTCCGGTGGTCTCCACCCAGCTTGGAACCGGCACGTCTTTCGTCAACCAGCATGGAGTGACCGGACTGGTCGTGCCGCCGGCTGACCCGGCGGCCCTGTCCGCCGCCCTCAACCTGATCCTTGGCGATCACCAATTAAGGCATAAATTGGGCCAAGCCGCGCGGAGGCGGGTGGCAGAAGAGTTCACAGCAGAGCGTATGGTGCAGGCGGTGCTGGACTTATATGGCCGGCTTCTTTAACACCTAATTTGTGTAGGGGCGGGTTTGAAACCCGCCCCTACACCTTCCCCGCAACGGTGGTAATAGCCAAGAACGGACGGTGGGAGCCAGTCAATCAATGACAAAGGCCTATCGGGAGAGTGTTGAATTACTTCCGTAGTCGGCATCGTCCCCGATGCCGATGGTCGGGGTCGGGACGACCCCGACTACGGGACCAGGGGTTGTTCAACAATCTCTATCGGGTCGCTGGTGCGCCCCGATAGGCGTCACTTTTCTCTTAGCTAGGGATCTTGGTCCGGCCGCCCTCAGCAGTTTGTCATGGCCTCCTGCCCAACCGGTCTGCGCTCCGCGTCCAGAAGCGTAATATCTTTAATCTGCCGGAATAGCCACTGGGTCAGGTCCTCTTTCTCAATAGTATTACGCAGCAGGGATGCCCGGCGACGGCGCTCTTCCTGGGGCAGGCACAGGGCTTGATACATGGCACGGACGACGCCGTCCACATCCCCGACACGGACCGATAGCGAGCCGGCCGAGAGTTGGGCGTGGGCGCCTGCTCCTTCAGACAGTACCAGCACCCCATCCCTCTGGTTGACTATTGGCCCCTCCTTGGCTACCAGGTTCATACCGTCAGCCACGGGGTTGACCAGCAGTACATCATAAAGGCCCATCCCGGCCAGGGCCTGATAGTAGTTGTTCTCGTAGAAGACGTGGATTGGCTGGTAGCCATCCGTGCCGAACCGCTCGTTAATAGACTTCACACAGGCCATCAGTCTCTGGCCGTAACGCCGGTACTCCGGGATAGCCGTGCGGGAGGGTACCAGGAACGCCAGGAGAGTTACCCTACCGGCAAGTCCAGGGTTGCTCTCAAGCAACTGGCGGAAAGCCATAAGGCTCTCCAGCGTGTTCTTGCTGGGGTCCACCCGCTCTACCAGGACCATGGTCTTTTCGGCGCATAGGGACTCCAGGCGCCGCCGGTAGGTTAGAACGGGAAGAGAACTGGCATCCTCACGTAGGGCCTGTACGTCCACGGATATAGGGTAGACTCGCACCCGCACTGCTCGTCCCCGGTAGTAAACCACGCCGTTCGATGGGTCCACCTGGACCCCAGGAAGCGATAAGCGGCAGTCCAGCAGGAAGTTGCGAGCGTGGTTCGCGATCTGAAAGCCAATGATGTCGTTGGACAGCAGACCGTGGAGCACCTCCCGCCACAAAGGACCAAGTCTAAGAAGGCCCTCTCCGGGCGCAGGCCAGGGAATATGCACAAAGTGTAGCAGCAGAGCCAAAGGAGCACGCTGCCGCACGTAATGGCCGGTCAAGTATAAGTGATAGTCATGGATAAAAACCCAGGGCACCGTGTCGGGGTGAGCCAACTCATCTAATATAGCCGCGGCCATAGCCCGGTTGACGGGCATATAACCCCAACGCCATGCCTCCTTAACCTGGGAGGCGGGCTTGGTGAGAAGCTGGCCGGCCAGGGAATGATGGATAAACCAGAGAATGGGGTTTGCAAAGATCTGGTAGTGGCGCTTGTAGGCCCTGGCCGGTACCTGGACCATCCGGAGCCTGAGCGATTCCTCCAGAAGGCTGGCCTGGGCAGCGCACTTCTGGCGGCGAGCCGCCTCCCTATCTCCTGCGCTCATGCAAGAAGCGACCCACGTGACCCTGGCATAGCGCAGAAGCGAGGTCAGGGAAGTGACCAGGGCTCCCTGCCCCCGTTTTGGAGTCAGCTCGTGGCGGCCTCCCAGCGCGTACTGTACGGGGCCACGGTTGCTAGCAAAGATGATCCGCCTATCGCCCAGCAGGGCCTTAAGCTCGTCCCCCGAGACCCCCGTATCCGCCGGTGGGTCCACCAGTAAGTTCGGGCTGCGAAGTGTGGTAACCATGCTCCACCTCTACTCCGGAAAATAATAAACCCGAGGCAGTAGCCTCGGGTTCTTAAGCTATGCCTCTTTCAAGTGCCTACGAAGTTAGCTGACGGGTTCGGGCTGAAAGAACTACCCTACTCCAGCCTACGCCGGAGATTCACCCCTTGTGTGGTTCCTCCGTTTCCCTGTCGGGAACTCGGCCTATTTAATTGTCAGTGGCCTGCTATTCCCCCTTTGCCA
>JAUYDP010000314.1 GCA_030691805.1 Dehalococcoidia bacterium
GGGCCCGATTGCACGTAGACAACCTCCCGGAATTGATGAAGCCCCGCCGGGTCGCAAGGGCTTGGCCGTGGCCGTGGTCAGCCAGGGGTCGCCGGAGGAGGCCCGAAAGGAGGCGGACTTCATTCTGGAAGGGGTGCCCCAAGTGGGAGAGTTCCTTCGGCTCCTGTTCCGGCTTTGGTCCCCACCAGGTCCAGGAGGTCCGACAACTGGCGGCAAAGCCATAAGGCAGGGTCCTCAGCCTCGATAACCCTTCGTAGCGCCTCCTGCCGCCGGCGGCGCTCCTCTTCCGGAATGGCCAGGGCCTGGTAAAGGGCCTGGGCCGTGCCCTCCAGGTCCGAAGGACAGACGTTAAGGTCGCCCTCCCGCAACTGCTCATAGGCGCCACTGCCTTCAGACAATACCAGCACCCCCGCCCGTTTATTGGCAACCGGACCCTCCTTGGCCGTCAGGCTCATGCCGTCTACGACCGGATTGACCAGGAGGACGTCGTACAGGGTGAGGGCCGCCAAATTCTGAAGGTAGTTGTTCTCATGTACTATCTCTATGGGTTGCCAGGACTCAGTGCCGTGCTTCCGGTTAACAAAACCCACCAGTTTGGCGACTTCCTCCACATATCGTTGGTATTCCCATAACCGGTTGCAGGAAGAAAACAGGAAGGCCAGGAAGCGCACCTTGCCCGCCATCTCTGGATGGCGTTGTAGCATTCGGTCGAAGGCCTTGAAGCCCCTGACAATATTCCGGCTAGGCTCGGCCCTGTCCACGCGAATGAAGGTCTGCTCGCCGAATTTCGGTTGAAGCATCTCTACAGCGGACTGAAGCAGTGGCGAGCCCAGCGCCCTACGCACCCCAGCGAGATCCACGGACATCGGGTAGCAGCGCGCCCAGGTTGTGTGGCCATTAACGTGCACGCTGGCAGCATCGAAGTCTACTTTAGCGTCCTCCAACAGCGCATAACAGGTGTAGGGGAAATTACTCAATGAGCGGTGGCTCTGAAAGCCAGCGATATCACTGGCACAGAGGCCCCTCAAAATAGGCTCCCGCATGTCTTTCGGAAGGAACTGCCAGTGGCTGGCGTCAGGCCAGGAGGCATGGGTGAAATGGATGATCAGGGCCGCTGGAAGCTCCCTCCGGATGTCACCCGGAGCCAGGTAGAGGTGGTAATCGTGGAGAAGAATAACCGGCTGGGCATCCTCCCTGCGGGCCTCTTCTACCACAACCGCGGCAATGGAACGGTTCACAAAGGAGTAACCCTTGTACCAGGCATCGTAGGTAGCTTCGGTGATATTGGGCGTCCAGGGGTAATTCCACATCTGGTGCTGGAGAAACCATAGCAGGGGATTACTGAAGATGTTGAAGTACTTGTGGTATTCATCCTTGCCCGGTGAGATAAAACGCACCAGCAAGTCCTGGCCTGGAAAAGGAGAGCAGACGATACTGTCTCCCGAGTTGGCCAGCACCTGACGGTCGCTATCGCTCATGGCGCAGGCCACCCAGGTAATTGGGCAGCACTGGGAAATGGGTTGAAGGGCTGAGGAGGCGCCACCCCGGCCGCGGCGTGCTCTTAGCTCGCCCCCTGAGGTAGAAAAGTACTCTAGGGGGCCACGGTTGCTGGCAACCAGAAGTCTTCGTCCCCCTAAGATCTCCTGGCAGAGCCGCTGGAAGCGGGACCGCCGTTCCCCGTAGGACTTCAGGTCCTTTAGGCGGTCCCCCCAGTCCTGTTCAAAGGCCGACGCCAAGGGCGCCTGGCCGCCATGAAGGACCGGGCCATTCATCCCGGCACCTCCGATTTGCCGTTACTGCTCCCCTCGCCCACCGTTCAGCAGCTACCAGGGTCATCGGCAGATACGAGGGGGTTACCGGCTTATGGCAAACACTCTTACATACCCGTTTCCTGACGTCAACAAGCCTTTAGCCGTGGGTAGCTGCCGAGCCACCGGCGCGTAGGGGCGATTCATGAATCGCCCCTACAAAGGAACGAGGCGTCGGGTCACCCCTTTAGTCTATTACCCCGCAGGATTTGCGCGTTTCGCGAGAATCATGCCTGCCCCAATTTGGTTGCGGACGGAGGCTGCCTTAGGTCTTTCGCGCCTCTACCATATGTACTCGTTCCACCCGGGAATTGACCACGGCCCAGTTGATATTACGCATGAAGACATCAATATACTTCTTGCGGGCCGTCCCGTAGTCTAAGAAGTAGGCGTGTTCGTAAACATCCATTATCAGGACCACGGACGCATCAAAGACGCCTTCGGAGTGGATGTCGGAAAGGTAGTTATGGAGCTTGGCATCGGTCCAATCGAAGGCCAGGACCACCCATCCTCTGGCCGCCACGCCCAGGGCCTTGAATTCCGTTTCCCATTTCTCGTAGGAGCCGAAGTCTTCCTTAATAAGGTCCAGGATTGGGCCCGAGGCGCCCCCGCTATTCCCACCCAGGTTCTCGAAATACATCTCATGCAGGCGGATAGCCGCGGTAGCGAAGACCTCTTCCTTCTTCAGTTCCCGTAAGAGGCTATAAGTGCTATTGGCCTCGGCGGGGTCCGCCGCCACCACCTTAGCCTCGATCTCATTTAGCTTGTTGACGTAACCCTTATAGAGGACGTCGTGATGCTCCTCTATCTGACGGCGGGAGATCCCCTCCAGGTCCTTGCTTGGCTTCAATTCCTTGGCTGTCCTCGGCATGTTCCCCCCTTCTCCTTTATATTTTCCCCATATTAGTTGCCCATGCCCCTGCGGGGCGCCACCGGGGCATGAAAATGCGTCTCCCTATGCCCCACGGCTTTAGCCTGGGGTACGAGAGTCCACCCCAGGCTGGAAGCCTGGGGCCTGGAAACCCGATGCTCCGTGGGCCTATTTGCATGAGCGTGTTGGGAAATGTCCGATTATTCAACACGCATCAGGCGAGCCTTGACCAGCCCTTCCGGCTTGCGGCCAACTTTAAGACACTGTTAGGCCTGCCGGATATCTCAGGCGCCGAGCATCTCCAGGAACGCCTCCAACTGGGACTGGGCGTGAGCCGGAGAGAAGCCCCGGGGGTCGGCGTGGTCACCTTCCAGGAGCAGGCCGGGCACGCCTACCCTCTCCAGGAGCACCCGTTGCATCTCCTGCTGGGCCGTCGAGAGGGGTTTACAGCTCCGGTTGGCGTGGAAGACGTAGCCATCCAGGTGGTATTCCTGGGCCTGGCGGATGTATATCTGAATTCGCTCTTCAATAGAATAAGCCGGCCAGGTATCCAGGCACTTGCGAGCGTAGCCGCGCCAGGGGTCGGAGAGATCAATGCGTCCGCCCCAGGCGTAGCAGGTGTAATTCTCTATGGCGAAAATGGCCCCCCGCTCCTCAACCGAAGACAGGAAGGCCAGGTCGTGCCATGGAGGGATGTTATCCAGGGCCAGGCGGATCCTCTCATCGGGAACGGCGCCCTGGCCACTCTCCACCATCTCCTTGATCTCGTCCCTGAGGGCCTGGAAAAAGTCCACCGTGGGCCTGGTGCCCAGTAGGGTCACCAGGGGGAAGACGTTGCCTACCATCTCTCGCGTGGCTACCGGGCAGGGCCGGCTCTTTCGCAGGCCCATAATCTCGTACCATAACTCTGCCGCCCGGTCCGAGAGGGCCAGGGCCTCCAGGAAGCGGTCCTGGTCCATCCTTTTGCCAGTATGCTCTTCCAGGAACGCGACCAGTCCCTTTAACTGGTCTATGAAGTAGTCCTCCTGGTGGCGTTGGATCTGCGCCTGGCCTCCCAACCCCAGATAAGGGGCGTCCACCACGTATATGGGAACGTCCCACATATCGCTCAGGACCTGCCACCACTTGTACTGAGTCATACAAATGAGGCGAGTGGTAATCAGGATGTCAGGTCGGGGCAGCCCGCCAAAGGGAAGGGTCTTGGGATCGTCATCCTCCATGCCCAGGCTGACCCGGAAATAGGAGCAGGTATCCATGGAGTATCCCCACCCCTCCGCCCTCTCGCACTTCTCACGGGCCATCTTCTGGGCGGCGATCATGGCCGAATAGCTCTCCGGGTAAAGGGGGTAAACCCCGTTAGCGTGCACCAGCTCCACCGGCACGTTGCCGGAGCACCAGGCCACGGGCCTACCCTGCTCCTTGCAGGCATGGGCCTCGGCCCAGTAGTTCTTAAAGATCTCCCGCCCCATGTACGAGGAGCGGAGGGTCCTCTTCCTCTCCTGCGTGGTCATTTCTCCTCGCCCATACGCGCCATCTCCACAAAGGTCTGGATGCGGGTGCGGACCTGGCCTGCTCCGCGCAAGGCCAGCTCTGTATCCAGTTGCAGCGACGGGATACCCTTCTTCTCGACCCAAGATTTCAGGAGAGGGTCCTCGAAGGTATGCGGGTCGCAGTGTTTCTCCGTCAGAAAGATGATGCCCTGGCTCCGGCCAAGCTTCATCATATCCAGTATCTGGCCCAGACGGACATTGGGCATGCTGCGGGCGGAGCAGGGCAGCTTAGCCCAGCACCGCTGGACGATCCCCTCGAATGGGGGCAGGCCCTCTTCCACCAGGTCCCAGTACCAGCGGACGCCGGTGTACAGGTCGTCCGACGTCACCGCGCCGCCAACCTCGTCTATGATCCGCAGCAGGCTGAGGTCCACCACGATAGTACCCGTAAGATGCAGGCGCAAAGGACCGTTTTCCTGTTCATCTTCGGGTAGTTCTTCCAGGGCCTTCGCCAGCTCAGCCAGTCGCCGGTTGTGCTCTTCTTTCGGCATGACCATGCTGGATAGGACCACCTGCGCCCAATCTACGCTGGAAAAGCAGGAGAGGCGCCCCTGCCGGAGGTGAAAGAGGCGCTTGAGCAGGACCCTTCCCTCATTGTATACCTTGATGGAATCTGCCAGCGCCTCCGGTGTAATCTCCCGCCCGGTCCAGGCTTCCAGGGACCCCTTGAGACGGTCCATCTCCCTGAAGAAGTACGATCGCCCGGAAGGCTCGGTGGTGCCAGGGAGGTCGAGGGCCTCCATCCACGGGACGGGAGCGTGCTTGCGCCAAAGCTCGTACAGAGGCTTCATGGCCTCACACCACATGGGGGCTACGATCAGGCCATCCAGGAAGGCGTAGCGTCCCTTTACGGCCTGGTCGAGGGCGCTACGCATAAGGGCGCAGACGTAGGTGGGCATATAGCGGTCGGCCTCGGAGATGTTCTCGGTGCTGCCCATAATACGGTAGGGGAGGAATCCGGCAGCGTGTATCAGCTCCTCCGGCACATAGTCCCAGAAGACGCCCATAACCCGGCCTCCCAACTCCCGCCAGCGTTGCGCCTGCGCCCGGGGGTCACTCCATGCCTCTGCGAAGGGAGCCATAAGCTCCCGGATCTGACCAGTCTTCGAACCCAGGACTACGACGGGGGTCTCCTTCGGGGTAGGTTAAATCTATAGTACCACTGTGTGGTCGAGGGGTTCAAGTTATGATGAAAGGACGCAGTTCTACTTTCACCAGTGCGCCGGAGGTCTTAGTGAACGAGGGGGCGAGCGCTTTCCAATTCGACCTTGATTATACCGCCGGACCCGATGCGGATCTCCACCCCCAGTACATCGGCCAGTCGGCGAAGAGTATCCGTCCGGGGCAGGAACCGCCCGCTTTCCAGGCGGGCAACGGCCGATTGGGTAGTACCCAAAGCCCTGGCCAGATCTTCCTGGGTCAGTTTGCGAGCCAAACGGGCCTCTATTAACTTCCTGGTATACTCATAGCGGTCCCGGTGCGCCGCACGGGCTGCCCGGAAGGCCTCGTCAGACGCCTCCCTCTCCCGGATGTGTTCTTCCAGTGTGAATTCCTTTCCGGTTACCATAATAATTGCTCCTTTCACGGCCTGCCCCTGACCAGATAGTCTTTTAGCCGGTTCTGGGCAAGCTCGATGTCCCGGCGTAGGGTCTTCTGGGCTTTCTTGCTGAATGCATGAAGCAGGAGAAATCCCCCACCGACTGGCGCAAAGACGACCCGGTGCTGGTTTCCGGTAAAGACCCGTCCGTAGCTCCCAGATCTTCCCTTCCAGATGCCTCACATGTGGCATTCCAAGGGCCAGCCCGTAGTCTGCCAGAAGCTCAAGATCGTAAAGTATCTGAGCCGCTGTTTCCGTGTCCAGCCTATCTATGAAATCCCGGACTGGGTTTCGGCCTGAGCCAGTGGTGTAGTAGACAACCGATGACCGGCTCACACTGCCAATATAGCACTTCTGCTATGTTACGTCAAGAGAGGGTAACACCCAAAGGAGAGTCGACGATCGTAAGAGGTCCACCATTACCTCCAGCAGGCTGGGCCTCCCCAAGGAGAGGGCCCACTCCAGGTCTCCCCGTAGGTTGTCTGCTTGCTCTACCCTCCATCCCTCCACGCCCAGGCTGACGACCAGGGCCACAAAGTCTATGCCGGCGAGATCGGTTAGGCCGTAGTCACCGTTCTCGGACAGGTCCCCACCGTACAGGGACCAGTCATCGTGACCAAAGCACACCAACCTTTTTTTGAGACTCCTCCTTCAAACGCTGGAGACGGGACTGGAATGAGGCAGAAGCCAGGATGTCCGACGTCATAATAACGGCGTCCTCGTCGTTGTCTGTGTAGTACTTTGGGCGTAGGCCCACCCTCCAGAATCCGAACTTCTCGTACATAGCCTGGGCCGCCAGATTAGAGACCCTGACCTCCAGGGTCATTATTCGGGCGCCAGCCTCGACTGCCTGGTCTATGGCTGCGATAAGGAGGGCTTCCCCAAGGCCCCGCCGCCGGAGTTCATGATGCAAGGCGATAGTTAGGAGATGGGACTCGTCCACCATCAGCCATTGCCCTGTGTAGCCCCTGACCAGGTTGTTACTCGTCGTCGCGGGAGGGTTTCGCTTTAGAAAAGAAAATAAGCGGGCACCAAGTCCCCCGTTCCTGGGGACATCGCCCGCTCCGCTCACCTGGGCCACGTCAGGCTTCTCTTTCAGGACCAGGTACCGGGCCAGGCGGTTCCAACGCAATTCTCGTCGGTAAGCCCCCTCCGACCAAGCCGCCGAAAAGGCCTCCCGCTCTATCTCCAGGACCTGGGGAATATCCCCTTCCCGCATAGGCTCTATCACAAGCTTGTCCGGGATATCTCTGGACGTCACCCTACTCAAAGAATAACCCTATAGGCAAAGTTTAGCATCACTCCCGGGCTTGTTGAGCTGCTTCCCAACGCCGATTACCAGGATGACAAATGCCCTAAAACCGAATGATTGCTTTGCGGCCAGATCGGTTGCGCTCCTTAGGTACGACCGGGAGCATCCAGAAGGGTTACTCTCGAATCGCGTAGACTATGTTCGCCAGTCGCGGGAAAGCGCAGCGCCTGCATGAAGTGATGCTGGAAGTCGGCCCGTCCGGAAAGGCGCACGTGTTCCGCCTGCCGGGCGATTAGGCCGGCGATCTTTCGCTCGACCATAGAGAGCAGCGCCAACTGGGCGCCGAAGCCGGCGGAGTTGCCGATGGCCTGTACCCGTTCCAGCGGAACAGGAGGGATGAGGCCGATGGCCCGGGCGCTGGCCGGATTAACATACGTGCCGAAGGCCCCTGCCAGAAGGACCTGGGCGATTTCTTTGTCCTCTATGCCTAACTCCTTCTTCAGGACCTCGATGCCGGCGTAGATAGCGCCCTTGGCCAGTTGAAGCTCCCGGATGTCTTGCTGGGTTATAGAAATTTCTATTTGCGCTTCGGACGTAGGGGCGGGTTTCAAACCCGCCCCTACACTTCCTGGCTGACCCGCCCCTACACTCCCTGGCTGACCCGCCTCTATGCTGATTGGCTGACCCACCCCTACGCTGATGGCCTGACCCGCGCCCAGGCTGTGTAGGTGTTCCGCTTCTACGGGGTGTGCCAGGACAAACCGCCGCGCATCCCCCTCGGAACCGCTTCCCACGATCCGTCCACGCAAGCGGGTCCCAACACCGGGCGGAAGTTCTCCCTGCTTCAGGAGGCGCCCGCTGGGGTGGACAATGCCCCGCTCGACCATCTGAGCCACAGCGTCTATCAGGCCGGAGCCGCAGATTCCCTGTGGGAGGCCCCCGTGGACCACTCGGCAATGTACATCGCCATCAATCCGCACCCTATCAATAGCGCCGGTAGAGGCCCGCATTCCGTGGCGGATCCTAGCTCCTTCGAAGGCCGGGCCAGCGGCCGTGGAGCACACCAGCAGCCTGTCGCGAGACCCGAGGGCTATCTCGCCGTTGGTGCCCAGGTCAATGATAAGCATTATCTCCGGACTCTGGTGGGGCAGGGCTGTCAATAATGTCCCGACCATGTCGGCTCCCACGAAGCCTGCTATATTAGGCAGCACATGGACCCTCGCCTGCGGTCCAAGCTCCAGCCCAACCTCCGAGGCTGAGAGGTCCAGGCTTTCACGCACCACCGGCGCGTAGGGAGCGGTGGCCAGGCTGATGGGATCAATTCCCAGAAGGAGGTGGTGCATGACCACGTTACCTACAATTGTGACTTCGTAGATATTGCTCCGGATTATTCCGGCCTCGTCTGCCACTTCCCCGATTAACTGGTTAAGAAAAGATACGATCTCTCTCTGAAGGGTGGCCAGTCCGTCAGGGTTTTCCAGGACGAAGGTCAACCGCGAGATGAGGTCTCCTCCGTAGGCCCCCTGGGGGTTCAACCCAGAAGCGGCGGCTAGCTCCTTGCCGGTGCGCAGGTCCATCAAATATCCCACCACCGTGGTTGTGCCTATATCGAAAGCCAATCCGTAAAGCTGATGAGACGTATCACCGGCCTCGACCGAGGCCAGCCGGTCGCCATGTACAGCCAGGGTTACCGTCTGGGGAGACTTCTTAAGAGCACCCGGCAACTGACGCAGCGGCGCCAGGTCTAGACGAAAGGTCTCCCCGTGCATGCCGGACAGCACCCGCTCCCAGTCGGCCGCCCCGTCCAGTGAAGCGGCTGGTGGAACACTCACACAGACTTTGCGCACCTGGGGAGCAAGTACTACCTTTCGTCCTTTTCCGCCCTTGAGGATGCGGGCGCGCCCTCCTTCGGCATGGAGCGCTCTCACTACCTGGCCGGTTCGGGGTCTTGTCTGACACGCCAGTCTCACCCCCCGGGCCAGGTCCTCCTGGCTCAAGTGCACCTTTTCCACAGGGAGCGGGTCGTCCACCGGTCCTTCGATCAGGACGCGGCACTTTCCGCAGGTGCCCTTGCCTCCACAGACGCTGGTGATATGAAGGCCGTTCTCCCTGGCGGTCTCCAGGACCCTCTGGCCGGGCCTGGGCGTTATTTCCTGTCCAGTGGGAAGTAGGGTTATCTTGATCTCCGCTCCAGACTCTCTGGTCAATGGACCGGCCTTCCTGTTCGCACTTAACCCGCCCCCGCCAGGACTTGCTCCAGGCGCTTCTCCAGGCCGGCCACTCCCACCTTGAGGGTTTTCAGGGGAAGGCCCAGATACGATGCGATCTCCTCCGCTTTCTCTTGGAGGCGCCCATGGGTTCCTGTGTTCAGGTATACCACCCGAGTGTAGTTACGGAAATACACCTGTTTGAGCTGGGGGTGGCGGTCCATCCCCAAGCCGCTTATTACCCGCCTGAAGTTCTGGCAAAGGTAGTCGGTCAAGAAGTAGGTGCCCGGCTGCTCCCGAAGCAAAGGCATAAAGCTTCCGTCTCCGAATATCTCGTAGCAGTGCTCTCCTGGAAGCCGCTCCGCTCGGAAGCGCTCCAACAGCTCGTCCAGACCGGCGGCGCAGCGGCCGTAGACCACCACGACACGTTCGTACCTGTCCCGGACCTCTTCAAGGCGCTTTTCTATAGCGCCGGCCAGGTCCTCCGGAGAGAGGTGAAGCTCCGGTGGCAGGTATTGCACCTCCACCGGCCACCCCCGACGCCTCAGCACCTCCGCCAACTCCCGGCGCAGGGAGCCGCAGGCTAAGAGAAGAATACTCACCTTACCCTCTTGAGTGACTAAAGACCGAATTGCCAGCTTACCCGCCCTGCGCTCTGATGTAGTTCAACAGCCCCCCGGCAAGCAGCAACTCCACCTCCCTGGCCGTCAGGTCGTGGTTTGCCGCGATCTCGCGTCCAGTGGGTATGTTGCGTACCGGAACCTGGGACCCTTTCTTCAGGGCTTCCCGTACGTCCGGCACTTCGATCTCGTCCCCCTGCTCAAGGGTAAGATAGTCGTCATACCCAATGGTCAATGGCAGGATGCCGAAATTGACCAGGTTAGCCCTGTGGATGCGAGCGAAGGAGCGGGCCAGGACCGCTCGTACCCCCAGGTACATGGGGGCCAGAGCGGCATGTTCCCGGCTGGACCCCTGCCCGTAGTTCTCACCTCCTACCACAAATCCGCCGCCCCATTCCCGGGCACGCTGGGCGAAGGACGGGTCTATGCGGCTGAAAGTGTGCTCCGAGATGGCCGGGACGTTTGACCGCAATGGCAGGATGCTCGCGCCCGCAGGCATAATTTGGTCGGTGGTAATATTGTCTCCAACCTTGAGCAAGACCCGGCCCCGGAGGGTCTCCGGCATCGGCTTGGCCAGCGGCAGAGGTTTAATATTTGGTCCGCGAATAATCTCCACCTTGTCTGGCTCGCTGGAGGGAGGCAATAGCATTCGGTCGTCTATCAGGTACTCTTGAGGTAGTTCAACCCTGGGCGGATCTCCCATTCGCCGGGGATCGACTATGGCCCCGCTGAGAGCAGCGGCAGCGGCCACCTGGATGCTGCACAGGTAGACCAGGTCGTTGCGGGTCCCGCTGCGCCCCTCGAAGTTGCGGTTGTAGGTTCGGAGGGAGACTCCCTCGGAAGGAGGGGCCTGCCCCATGCCGATGCACGGGCCACAGCCCGCCTCCAGGATGCGGGCGCCCGAGGCAATCAGGTCAGCCAAGGCACCACTCCGGGCGATCATATTAAGAACTTGCCGTGACCCGGGGTTGACCGTAAGGCTAACCGAGGGGTGCACCGTCTTCCCCTTGAGCACCGCCGCCAGTGACGCCAGGTCCAGGAATGAGGAGTTGTTGCAGCTACCTACGCAGACCTGGGCCACCGGCGTGCCCGCTACCTCGGACACCTTTGTCACGGCGTCAGGGCTGCTGGGTCGGGCAATGAGAGGTTCCAGGGCTGCCAGGTCTATCTCTACCACCTCTTCGTAAACAGCATCTGGATCAGAGGTCAGGGGGCGCCAGTCTGACTCCCTCTGTTGCCTTCGCAAGAAATCCCGGGTCTGCTCATCGCTGGGAAAGACCGAGGAGGTAGCCCCCAGTTCGCTGCCCATGTTGGTTATAGTAGCCCGCTCCGGAACCGATAGCCCGGCCAGTCCCTGGCCCTCATACTCCAGGACCTTACCCACACCCCCCTTTACCGTCAGGCGGCGCAGCAACTCCAGAATGATATCCTTAGCAGCCACCCAAGGCCGGAGATGACCGTTCAGGCGGACCAGGACCACCCTGGGCATGGCGAAGTGGTACGGTTGGCCGGCCATGGCCACAGCCACGTCCAGGCCCCCGGCCCCCATGGCCAGGGCGCCCACCGCGCCGGCCATCGGTGTATGGCTATCGGATCCCAGGAGGGTGCTCCCCGGCGCCGCAAAACGCTCCAGATGCACCTGATGGGAGATGCCGTTGCCGGGCCTAGAGAAGTAGATGCCGAACTTGGCCGCTATGCTCTGAAGAAATCGGTGGTCGTCGGCGTTCTCGAAGCCGGTCTGTAGCATATTGTGGTCAACGTAACTTACCGAGAGCCTGGTTCGGACCCGGGGCAACCCCAAGGCCTCGAACTGGAGGTAAGCCATGGTCCCAGTGGCGTCCTGGGTAAGGGTCTGGTCAATGGTGATGGAGACCTCCTCACCCGCGCTCGCCTGCCCGTCTAAACGGTGCGCCTCAATTATTTTACGAGTCAGGCTCTTTCCCAAGAGATCCCCCTCTAATATTCCCATGCCAAATGTGGGTATCTTCCCTCAACCAGCGGTATGTGCTCCCTGCTGAGAAGGGGCGCCGGCAAGTCGCCAGCCGCCAACCTGTCTTTAACTTGCCTCTCCAGGGCCAGATCTCCCATGGAGAATGGCAACCCACCTTTGTATTGTATCATGACCCCGAAGCTCCCTAAACCCTCCGGACGCGCCAGGTCCAGCATGGCCATTTGATTGGCCTGATGCTGACGCTGGGGCAGCCGGAGACGGGCAGCGGCCTCTTTGAAGGCTCCAAGTCCCAAGTCCATAAGGAAAGGTCGCTGGCTAACCAGGCCCAGCGGCGTCAGTCCCACTCGCCTCCCTGCTTCCATTACGGCCCCGAAGTCCACGTGGGCCGTCAGGTCCTGCTGGCCCACTCTTTCATAAGGGCTGGCCGTTGAATGGCGCCGGTATGAGGTGACGGTGCCCTCTTTGGGCGTATCCCAATATCCGTAGTCTATGGTCAATAGAAAGCCCTCCATCAGGGCTCGGGCAGCCTCTGCCATCCATTCCCACACCTGGGGGCATATCTCGAGGGTCGAGCCTTCCGGTGGTAGGCTCATCTGCACACCCAGAAGGTCACTGATTGGCACAGACACCTCCCCCAGAACTTCCACCAATGCATTTCCTGCCAGGGTCACGTAAATCTCTTTTAACGCCCCCCCCTTTGCTACTAACCGGTGCACCGGGAAAGCGTCCAATAGCTCGTTGGAGAGGATACATCCGCGAAGGTTGTGAAACGGAAGCCCCCGGCTGGCAACGGTCAAGAGGGGCGGCGTGTCAAAACGGACCTCCCCTACCCGAGTCCCGCCAAAGCTAAGGTCTGTGGCAATATAAACCAGCGCCTCCTGGAAACCCTCTTCCAAGCGCCGGCTGTAACTGAGGATGTCCTGGGCCAACTGGCCTTCTCCCGCTCCGGCCTCGACCACATGGAACGTTTTTGGGCGGCCAATCAATTGCCACATCCGTTCCAACTGTAGGGCCAGCAAGGCGCTAAAAACCGGGTGCGCCTGGGGGCTGGTGTAATAGTCGCCGTAGGCGCCTGTCCTTCTCTGGCCCGAGGTGTAGTACCCCAGGCCAGGGTAGTAAAGGGCCATCTCCATGAAGCGGGCGAAAGGAATCGGCCCTTCTACAAAAAGGGTATTTTTAATGATTCCTTCAAGGTCTTCCAATGTGGATAAAGTATATCCTCAATGGGGCAGTTTGACAGGTACGACCCCACTTAACCGTGATCGCTTCCGGCGGGGCTGGAAAGCCCCGCCTATCCGGGTCCCTTGCCTTCGTGTTGTTGGATAGCAGGCCCTTTCCAGGGCCGGTCGGCGCCGCGGATCAC
>JAUYDP010000449.1 GCA_030691805.1 Dehalococcoidia bacterium
GTGCACTAGAATAAGAGGGTCAATATGGCGCGAGAATCTACACAATTGCGTCCTTGTGCCCATGATAACACGCTCCGCCAGGCGCCGAACGCGACCGCTGTTGCCTAGCGTTGGATCGGCTCGGTCAGGGAGGAATGTCTAGACCACCTGCTCATCCCGCAAGATTGGAGCGGGAAGAACAGAACCAACTACAGCCTGCCTTCTTGTTTGTCCTTGCCAACCTGGGCCAGGATCTCGCGGTACAAGTCCGTAGGCGTCTTCCCCGGATGCAGTATCGTAGGAGAGTGCGCCTTCTCCAAAGCAGCTTCAACGTATCTCTTCGTTCCCCGCATCCAGAGGCTCCAAGGCGTCTTGAATCCTGGTTTCAGCGGCCCTCTGTTGAGCCACTGTCGGGCTGTTCTCCAGGCGCTCAACAGAAGTTGCCCGCACCATCAGGCGTCCTCCGCGACGCACGCCGTCAAGCAATCCATCTACTGCCCAACGCTTGATAGTGTTGATTGAACGAATCCCCAAGGCGTGTGCCGCTTCTCCAGTTGTCATCAATGCCTCAGGCTCTTCAGCCTGCTGGCGGACTATGGCCATTATCTCACCAACCTCTCTGACCAGTTCGGGTACCCCGCGTTCCTCCAACTCCTTGGAAAGCCTCCTGAGCCTGTCTTCGACCACGAGAATATCGCGCATGACTCCCTCCTTACACTCTCCACCCTTGAGACAAGTATACTGTCACGACTGCTATACGTCAATAACGTCCATAGCATCATAAGCGTCCTCATTATGATCGGTAAGCGGTATCAGAGCCACCGCGTACGGCCTGTCGCTGGCCGACGTGTACGCGGCGCTAGCCTACTACTACGATCATCGCGAGGATATAGACCGGGCGATCAGGGCAGACGAGAAGCTTATTGCGGAGCTGCCGGTCCAGTTGAAGTCGACGGAAGGTATGCCCTCTTCTATGAAGTTAACGTGGTCGCTGGCGCCGCTGCTCTCTTGGGATATCTGCACGGGTGGCCGCTTGCCGGTAGCCTTCTCTAACCGGTCCTGGGCCTTCTCCACGATGTCACGCAGCCATGTACGACGCCGTGGGGGTGCGGATAACCAGCCTGCCGGCCACCAAAGAGAAGGTCCTGCGTGCCTTGAAAGAACGGCCTTTATCGGGATGAATGATTCCCAACGGATAACGGATGAGAGGAACGGATAACGGATGCCTGTACCGTGCCGTTGGCTACCCATGCTTTGTACGGCATCCGTTATCCGTTTCAGCCCTTTGTAGGGAGACCGTTCCTAGGAATCAGTCCTGCGTCGGAAACCCGCTCATCCGTTGGGAATGAGTTGCACCAAAGATCGTCTCTCTTTATTGCCCACAAAGCCCATCTGACCCGAGGTGTCCCATGCGGGCGTATTGCCGCGATGCCGCTACCTGAAACAGCCCAACTGACAGAGCGCGATTTTAGCCCGGGCCAAGTCGGCGGCTCGTCCCACCAGGCTGACGTGCACCCCCATGTCCTGGGAGATCTTGAAGGCCACGGCGCACGGGAGCCTTCCCTGGACCAGGGAATCCGCCACCCGCTCCAGCAGAGCAGGGTCCACTTCCCTGGACGAGGCGGCCTTCTCCGCGACATATGCGGCGTGGGTTGGAGCGTCGTCCCGGACTGCGAAAAGCTCATCTATGCCTGCATCCAGGGCCTGGTCCGGACTGAGCCCAACCAACTCCTTGGGATAAAAGGCCAGACCCTTGTCCTTATAGATCAGGCGGTAGGTGCGCCCACCCGGCACCTTGAGGCGCCCGTTCCCCAGGCTGGCGCCGGAAAGGGCCTGGAGCCCATCGCCGATGCAGCCATCGCTGCCGACCGAAAGGATGAGTTCCGGCTCTTTCTGCGAGATGGTCCACGTCTCCATGGTGTGCCGAATAATCCGCACCGCCAGGGCTGTTCCCAGGCAGCGCTCTCCGTGAAAGTTGACTGCCTCCACCATCATGTCGTCCAAGATTCGCCTTTGATTACGATCATGCACGGTGGTCAGGTCACGGGAGCTTCGGGCGGAGAAGATGCAGTCCCAGCCGGGAGAGTAGCGCTTGATATCCACCACAGGTGTGCCGTCTATGAAGTCTAGCTGCTCGACGTGCAAGGTGTTTCCATCCCTTCTTAGAAGGCGGGTGGGAGAAACACCCAGGGGGTTGGGGCGGCTGGACGACCGGATGCCGAAAACGCCCCGCTCACGGGAGCCCGAGGAGAACCTATCGGCGCGCAAGAGAGTCCGGTCGGCCTCGTGGAAGAAGCCGATTATCATGATATGGCTATTACCTTCGATCCCAAATAGCCCATCAGCGAACTCCGGATAGACCTCCACTTGAGCGGGCACCCCGTGGTGAGGCATGTCCCCTGTCTCTTTGATGGACGAATGCACCACTCCGATCGGCTTCAGTTCCATGCTTCTCCTCCCCGAATATGAATGCAAAGCCATCCTAGCACCTACCGTGATTTAGCGTCAATCTGATGACAACAAGTGGTAGTTGCTCCCAAGAGACGCACTCGCCAATCCCTGAAGTTTCACCATAAGGAATTGGGGGGTTATCCAGGTTTAGGATAGGCTTTTTGGGCCGGTGTTGAGAAACCTCTTGACACCGGCTTCTTTCTGGGGTATAATCTGAACACTGGATAATATGTAGGAATGGTCAGATAGATCAGGAACAGGCCAGCCGTCTTCGTCAAGATGCTGCCCGCTTGATGGCCGAGCGTCGCGGGGTGGAGCGGGAGCTCCTGGGGCATCGTCGCCTCTTACGGGGCTCCCTCTTGGAGCGTCCCAGGTTCTGCGGTAAGGCCGGCTGCAAATGCACCCGCGGCCAGCCACACCCTGTGGGCCTCTATCTTAGTCGCCCGGTGGAGGGTACGGCCCGGCATCTCTTTATTAAGGCGGCCGACCATGGCAGGGCGCGGCGGGAGGCCTCAGCCTATAAGGGGTTTCGCCGGGCTCTGCGCCGCTGGCGGGCTATAGGCAAGGAGCTCAACCAACTCTGGGAGGCCTTGGGGGAGGCCCAGGAGGGCAGCTACCCCTTTGGCTAAGGTGGCCACCCTACGCTGGGCGGCCTATACCCGCAACCAGGAGGCGGTGGCGGAGGCCATTGCCCGCAAGGAGTACGAGGACCTGATCCCCACGGGGGTGGGGATAGTGGACGAGTTCTTCGCCCTCATGGGCCAGGTGGGCATCCTGGAGCGACTGGCCGTGGAAGGGGTCTACCAGAGGCGGATGGTGCCCATGGTTCTCCTGGTGGTGACCTACTGCGCCAAGGTCATCGCGGGATTGAGCTCCCAGAATCAGATGCCCACCCATCTCTTCCGGGATGCGGGGCTGCTGCGTCGCATAGGCTACACCGCCAGGCAGATAGAAGAGGGCTTCTGTCGGCGGGGCAAGGGCCTGATGCGCCCCATCCACAAGAACACCGTGGCCGACGCCCTGGAGCGACTGACGGAGGAGGAGTCTGGGAGTATCCTCGATGGGTCGGTGAGGGATCTGCTTAGGGCCGGGTTGGTGAAGGATAGCGTCTTCAGCATGGACGGCTCGGAGCTGCACACCACGGAGCACTATCCGGGGGCGGGGCAGGTGACCACCACCAAGGAGAAGCCGGACAAATGGGGTCGGGTCAGGACGGTAACCTCTACCCGACATGGTTATCTCCTTCTCTCCCTGCGGGGCGTCGAATCCAATACTGTAGTGGCAGCCCAGGTGGAGAAGATCGGGACCAGCGAGCACCCCTGGGCCATCGCCCTGGTCAGGGCAGCGAAAGCCGCCGGAGCGCGGATCAGGGTCTTGGTCATCGATGGCGCTTACTGCGTGGGGAATGTCCTCTGGCGCCTCAAGTATGAGGAGGGGGTAGACTTTATCGTTCCTGCCGACACCACCATGTGTATCACCCAGGATGCCCGAGGCCTAGCCCTTCTGGGGAAAGAGGCAGGAGTTGTGGAGGAGGACCAGGAGATAACGGCGGTGGGGCTGAGGGGGCTAACCACCTACGACGCCTACCGGTCACCGGAAGGGAAAGGGAAAAGGGGACCCAAGGCTACCCTGAACGCAGTAGTGGTTACCCGCTGGAAGAATGAGGCGGTAGCCCAAGAGGAACAGGAGGTGCTCATCACCTGCCGGCCCGTGGACCACCCCCTGGAGATAGTGCAGCTCTACCGAAAGCGGGCGGAGATGGAGAACAAGCTTCACCGGGAGCTCAAACAGGGATGGTACATCCAGAGCTTCCCCAGCAAGAACCACCAGGCTTGCCTGGCCCACATCTACCTAACCCTTACCCTCTACAACGTGGCC
>JAUYDP010000025.1 GCA_030691805.1 Dehalococcoidia bacterium
GCTTCCGTCGGCGAGCCTGGGCGCGGAGAAACAAGGGTCAAGGGTCAAGGGTCAAGGGTCGAGCAGAGGGGAACGAGGAACGAGGAACAAGGAACAAGTGCGGGGAGAGGGCCGAGGGGCGAGAGTGGAGGGGCGAGAGTCGAGCGCTGGCGGGCTGCGCTTCGGCATGTACGAGCCAATCCACGGAAGCGCCCCCAGCCGGGCCGGGCAGGACCTGGCCAACCCCATCGCCTCCATTATGAGCACCGCCATGATGCTGCGCCACTCCCTGGGCTTGGAGACGGAAGCGGCCGCCATCGAGTCCGCTGTAGAAAGCGTGCTGGAATCCGGCTACCGCACCTACGATATCATGGAGGAGGGGCGGACCAAGGTTGGCACATCAAAAATGGGAGACCTGATCTGCAAAGCCATAGCTGGATAATCGTACATACTGTAGGGGCGGATCTTGTGTCTGCCCTCACACCATACACACTCCTGCCGGCCCCGAATGTTCCCTGTAGGCAAGCTGGCCTCTGTAGCCACACAGGGCAGAGACAAGCTCTGCCCCTACGGAGTTACGCCGTTACGGAGTTACGCCGTTACGACCTGCCGACTAAGGCCGCCTGGTACATCTCCACGTACTTCCGGGCGGAGGCGTGCCAGGAGAAGTCCTGGTTCATAGCCCGGACTACCAGACTTCGCCAGGCGTCCTGCTGCTGGTAGGCCGCCAGGGCGCGCTCGATGGCCTCCCGCAACGCCCAATCTGTATATTCCGTGAAGGAGAAGCCGTTGCCCGTGGATAGGTCCAGATGGCAGTCCTGAATGGTATCCGCCAGTCCGCCGGTGCGGCGGACGATGGGAATGGCGCCGTAGCGGAGGCTGATCATCTGCCCCAGGCCGCAGGGCTCGATCCGGGAGGGCATGAGAAAGAAGTCGCTGCCGGCATAGATGAACTGGGCCAGGGCGGCATCGAAGGCGAGGAAGACGGCTGCCCGCCCGGGATAGCGCCTGGGTAGCTCCTGAAAGAATGCCTCATAGCGCTTCTCGCCCGTAGCCAGCAGAAAGAACTGGAAGCGCCCGCTTTCCAGATAGGACTCGATGACCTGCTCCACCAGGTCGAAGCCCTTCTGCTCGGTCAAACGGGAGATCATGCCGACCAGGGGCACGGAAGGATCAAGGGCCAGGGAGCCACGTTCTTGTAGGGCGGCCTTATTGAATGCCTTCTTCTCCGGTGTGGAGGCGTCATAGTGGGCCGGGATAAGCGGGTCCGTGGCAGGGTCGAATTCCTCGTAATCTATGCCGTTGAGGATGCCGAAGAGCCGGTCCCGGCGGAGCCCCAGAAGAGTATGGAGTCCCTCCCCGTACTCCGGGGTCAGGATCTCCTGGGCATAAGTGGGGCTAACCGTGCTTATGACGTCGGCGTAGAGGATAGCCTGGCAGAGCATGTCCACCAGGTTGTGCGGCCCCCGATACCGCAGGTTGTGGATGGTCATAACCGAGGCGGTTGGGCGGTAGAAGGCGTCCGACCAGGCCTTGTTCCGCAACCCGAAGGCCAGGGCCGCGGCATGCCAATCGTGGCCATGAAGTATGTCCGGCTGCCAGCCCAGGGCTTTGGGCAACTCCAGGACTACCTGGCAGAAGAAAAGGTAGCGGTCCAGGTCGTCCTGCTCCCCGTAGACGGCCGGCCGCTGGAAGTAGGGTGGATGGTCCACCAAATACACTGGAACTCTGCCGGAGGTGGTCTGCCTTACCGAGACGCGTAACTCCTTTCCGACCCACGTGGTAGGTAGATTAAGCTCTTCTCCGTCTATTTCCGGCCCAGTTTCGCCTGGACGCCTAAAGAGGGGCGTGACCACCCGGATTTCATGTCCCAGGCGTTGGAGCGCCTTAGGGAGCGAGGCCGCCACGTCCGCTAGCCCTCCAACCTTTGAATAGGGACTGGCCTCGGCCGTGGCAAAGAGAATCCTCAAATCAGATAAGCCTCCTCATGCGTACGTTGCTGCCCGACACGGTCTCCCCGCTGGGGACAACCATATCCTTGAAATTCTCCTCTCGCACTGCGGGGTCTATCTTGCAGTTACGCCCGACCCGCAGCCCGGCGGGCAAGCGCGCCCGCTTGCCGACCAACGTGATGCCGGTGCTCAGGACGCCCGGCTCCTCCCGGTTAGGGGTATTATCATCACCATATCCCACCTGGCAGCCACGCCCGATCCAAACCTCTTTGTCAACGATACAACGGTTAATAGCGGCGTCAGCCTCCACGTGGGCGTCATCAAAGAGGATTGAGTCCCGTACCACTGCCCCCTCCTCTACATAAGCGCCTGGAGAGAGTACCGAGTGCTCCACGTAACCGTTAATAATGCATCCGTGGCAGATAAGGCTCCTGCTTATATAAGCCCGGGAGCCTACCTTAGCAGGGGGTTTCTCGGAGCTAGGGGTGCGGACCACGTCCGGGCCGTAGAGGTTCAGCTCCGGCAGCTCCACCAATAGGTCCATGTTGGCCTGCCAGTAGGCCTCCACCGTCCCGATATCCCGCCAGTAGCCCTGGAACCGGTAGCCATAGACCCTACCTTTGGGAACAAGACTCGGCATAATATCTCGCCCGAAGTCATGGCTGCTGGGCCGGTGCGCATCGGCCTCCAGGCACTCTATCAGAGTTTCCTTGTTAAACACATAGATGCCCATAGAGATGCAGTTGCCGACCGGCTCCTTTGGCTTCTCTTGAAAGGAAACTACCCGGTCTTCCCCGTCCAGGGTCACCATCCCAAAGCGGCTGGTGTCTTGGGGAATGATTTCCGTTACCCCCAGGGTTACCTCAGCCCCCTTCATCTTGTGGAAGGCTACCATGTCATCGTAGCGCATGTTGTAGATATGGTCCCCCGCCAGGACGATGACGTGCTCGACGATAGACTCCTCGACGAAATAAAGGTTCTGGTAGACGGCATCGGCGGTGCCTTTATACCAGTCGGATCCCTGGCGTCCCATATAGGGCTGGAGCAGGAAAACGCCGCCCTCTGTCCGGTCGAGGTCCCAGGGGCGCCCGATTCCGATATGGTCGTTCAGGGAACGGGGGCGATACTGGGTGAGGACGCCCACCTTGGTGATACCGGAGTTGACGCAGTTGCTTAGGGCGAAGTCCATGATGCGGTACTTGCCGCCGTAGATCACGGCCGGCTTAGCGCGCTCCTCGGCCAGGATGCTTAGACGCTGGCCCAGACCACCTGCCAGGATCATAGCCAGGACCTTAGTCACGTCAATTCACCCCCTTTCCAGCATATTATATCAGTGGCCCTATGCCGACAAAAGCTCTTATCATCGGCGTCGTGCACGCTCGTAGGCCGTATCGTGGGGGCCGATGGCGACGAAGCGGACTACCTCACCTTCTATCTCGTAGATGAGGCGATACGCAACCCCTTTCACTTTGAGGTCGTAGGCGCGCACCTGCGCGAGGTCTCCCTTCTTTGGATCCCCTGCTGTATAGGGATCTTGGAGGATGGCCGGGATATGGATGGCCACGATCTCGTGCAAAAGAGGCTGGTTACGGCGTGTCAACTTGAACAAGTCTTTAGCCGCCGCTTCCAAGAACTCGTATCGGTGTGCCATCTATTTGCGCCGACCAGCTTTAGCCTGACGCTCTTTGGTCTCCTTTAACAACTCGTATACGAACGAAGGGCCATCTACGACTCGCCTCGGCTCCCGCAGGCGTTCCCGGATGATGTCGTCCTCGTCAGGACCGCCCAAAACTGGCGCCCGATGCGAGTCGTGTTCAAGCTCGAACAAATCCCCCGGCTCGCACTCCAACGCCTCGCAGATTCGAGCCAGGGTATCGAACTGTATGCCGGCGCTCTTGCCGCGTTCCAGCGCCGACACCGTGTCAGGGCGTATACCTGCCAGTGATGCTAACCCGCGCTGCGAAAGCCGTCGTTGTGCCCGAAGTACTACTAACCTTGATCTAACCCTGCCCATTTGTCTGCTCCTAACGTGATAATGTCCTGCTATACAGTGACATTTTAGCGCGATAACGATGGGGTGTCAAGACACGAAGGAGGTACCCAAGGCAAATGGGCAAACTGCGTTTATACATCCGTCCGGTCTAGCCCTTGGTTAGAGTGGGTTACGCTTACCTGGAGGCTCTGACTGACATCTCCGGGGGCAGAGGCTTCGGCAACAGGGCCGCCATGATGCAGCCAC
>JAUYDP010000049.1 GCA_030691805.1 Dehalococcoidia bacterium
ATGGCTGATGGCTGATTGCTGATGGCTGATTGCTGACGGCTGATCGCTGATGGCTGATCACTGATCACTGGCCACTGACCACTGATCGGGGTTGGCCCAAGAGGAAAAAGACGATGACTGAGATTAATGTGGATACGGACCTACAGCGCCTGTTGCGCACTATGGACCTGGATCGGCTACGGGCCTACCGGGAAAACCTGGACTTTTATAACGGCCTCCAGTGGCCGGCTGGCCCTCGCCAGCGGGGGAGAAGGCTCACCTTCAACTACGCCCGGGTGCTGGTGGACAAGGTGTCTTCCTACTTGATGAGCAGCCTGAATTTCGCCGTGGACCCCGTGGAGGGGGTTGATGCGGAGAACGCCCGGCGGGCTGAGGAGTACCTTTACCAGGTCTACCAGGACAACAATTTAGAACAGCTGGACCTGGAAACGGAGATTGATACCGCCATACTGGGCGATGGCTGCTTCAAGGTCATCTGGGACCCGGTCGAGGCCAGGGTGCGGGTTACCTCTCCTGATGTCCAGGGTCTTTTCGCCTGGTGGGTGGGTGACGACCGGGACCGGGTCTGGAGGGTCGCCAGCAGGTACCGGTTGGATGCAGCCGAGGTGGCAAACCGCTACGGTGGGCGGCCGGTGGGGGGCAGCTCGGAGGTGGTGGAGGTGTGGACGGGCCAGGGGTTCCAAATCTGGTTGGACGGCCTTCTGGTCCGTCAGGAAGCCAATCCCTACGGCTTCATCCCCTTCGTTATCTTCCCAAACCTTCGGGACCCCAAGGGCTTCTGGGGCGTCTCGGACATCCCGGTGCTGCGGCCGGCGGCCGTGGAGCTGAACCGGGCCATGACGGCCCTCTCCACCATCCTGGAGCTTTCCGGCAACCCCATCGCGGTCCTGGAGAACGTGGACAAGGCGGAGGACATCGCCGTACAGCCGGGGGCGGTCTGGGAGTTGCCCCAGGACGCCCGCGCCTATCTGCTGGACCTGCTGTCTGGAGGGGGCGTTCGATTGCACATTGACTATATCGAGCAGGTACGGCGCACCCTCCACGACCTCTCGGAATCGCCCCGGGCTGCCTTCGGCGACACCGAGCGGCAGCTTTCCGGGGTGGCCCTGGAGATGGAGATGCACCCGCTGCTCCAGAAGGTGAAGCGGAAACGGCTCATCCGCACTGTGGCCTACAAGAGGAGAAACGAGATGGCCTTGCGCATCCTGGAGCGTTTCACAGGCGAGGGCTTCGCCCCTTTCCGCTCCCGCATTGTCTGGGGGCCGGTGCTGCCCCAGGACCGCAGCCGCCTGGTCAGCGATGAGCGTGCGTTGGTGGACGCCCGCCTCCACTCCCGGCGGCGGGCTATGGATAGCCTGGGGGTGCAGGACCCCGAGAAGGAGATATCCTCTATCTTGGAGGAAGCCAGGCTACTGGGGGCGGATACCGGATCCGCCCCTACAACGCAGGGACAGCGCGTAGCGGCGGACGGCCCTGTCCGCCAGGAGGAGGCCGGCCTATGAGCCGGCTCGATTCCATCGTCATCATCTTCCGCAGCCGCGAGGAGGAGGGGCCGCCTCGCTACCCTGATAATGGCTGCGAGTTGGCCCCCCGATGTCTTGAATGCCACCTGCCCCGCTGCCGTTTCGACCTGGTGGACGGCAAGCAATGGCGGCGAAGGCCCAAGGGGATACCGAACCGAAGGAAGGGTGTAGGGTCCAGGGTATAGGGTCAAGGGTTTGAGGGCTAGGGTTTGGGGGCCAGGGTCCAGGGATCGGGGGACAGGGTCGCCGCCGTGAGGTTAAAGACCTGCTTCTCCTCAGAAGTGGAACAGGCGTCTCGCCTGTGGGGCAGCACACAAGACCTTGCCACTTGGCGACACCGTTTTTCGTGACAGTTTCACATGCCGCTGGCGCAGCGCCACCGGAATATGAAAACAGGCACAGCTATGCCCCTGGCTTTAGCCTGGGGTACAACTCTCCACCCCAGGCTGGAAGCCTGGGGCATGGGGTGCCACCCCGCACCCGTATTTTCATAACAGAGCCAGCGTTATGGATAGCCGGCCCTTTCCTGGACCGGCGCACTCCCTCCCACGAGAGAATGCTTCGTCGCTGGGGTCGAAATGCAGGGAACCGGGTGGCCCAGGCCAGAGGCCTGTGCGAACAGGCGGGACGCCTGTTCCACTTTTCACCTGGCATTTGGGTCCCCGGTGGCGCCCCAAGGGGCATAAAATGCTGTGCTCCTGGCAATGACGGGGACCTGCGCTCCTCGCAATGGCCAGGGCCTGCGCTCCTCGCGATAATCCATTTCCCCACGGACACCACGGCAAACGAAAAATACTCGGTATGCCCCGGGCTTTAGCCTGGGGTGCGGAAACCACCTCACGCTTTAATAAGATGACTTTGACAGCCGGCTAAAGTCGGCGCTGGGTAAAACGTAACGCCGACTTCAGTCGGCAGATTGCCAACGCGACCGGCTCGGCAGATTGCCAACGCGACCGGCTCGGCAGATTGCCAACGCGACCGGCTCGGCAGATTGCCAACGCGACCGGCTCGGCAGATTGCCAAC